>CAIYTL010000244.1 GCA_903929105.1 uncultured Micrococcales bacterium
CACCAACGCCCAAACCATAGATGGCTAGCCCCACAATAAGTTGGGCAAATCGCATCAAAGTCATCACGATTATTAGCCTATTCGCAAACTTGCTCCCCTAGACTCGGTCTCGAAACCAGCCAATCAAAGGTGCTTTTATGAACGACCACTCCCCTGCGTCAAAGCGCGCTGCAACCAGTTTTTTTTCTGGCCCAAAGCCGCGAGTTCTGGCGCATCGAGGCTTGAGTTATGTCGGTGCCAAAAAGCTGGTCGGTGACGCTGCACGTGCCAGCGTTGATGAAAATTCAATTCAAGCTTTTATTACTGCCCAAGATGCCGGGGCTCAGTTGATTGAGTCAGATTTGCAGGTCACCAAAGATGGCGTAGCAGTCTTGTTTCATGACGATGATTTGCGCCGAGTTGCTGGGTTAAAGCGCAAAGTGCGTGACTTGACGCTGGCCGAATTACAAAAGGTGTCGCTCGAATTTGGATCCAGAATTCCTACTTTGCGCGAGGCCCTGATTGCTTTGCCAGTAGCAAAATTCAACCTAGATTTCAAGGTTTCAGGTGTGATTGCTCCAGCCGTGCGCATCATCGAGGAGCTCGGTGCACACGACCGCATTTTGGTTGCTGGGTTTAGTGATCGGCGTCGCCGCTCAGCACTTAAAAAGTTGACTCGGCCGGTCGTTACCTCGGCTGGCTCGTTCACAGTTATTCGACTCTGGCTGGCAGCAAAGTTTGGAAACTCTGTTGCAGTGCAACGCCTCGCGGCAGATATCAACGCGCTGCAGATTCCAACCCATTCGGGCAAAATCAACCTCAGCTCCCCCAACTTTATAGAGGCAATGCACAGCGCTGGGTTAGAGATTCACTATTGGACTATCAACGACCCAAACCAAATGTTTGAGCTGCTGCGCCTTGGCGCCGATGGCCTAGTCACCGATCGTGCCGACCTTGCGGCCGACGTGGTCGACGTATTTCGACGTTTCAACTAGCTCTGGGAACAAAACCTCAACCGATGCTGTTGAGGTTGATATTCGCGAGCATCCCAGTTTTTGGTTGATGCCTCGCCTTCGAAAGGACCAAAATGGCTCAGCAAACTATGCGCGGCATGCGTCTCGGCTCTCAAAGTTACGAGAACGAAGTCGGTGTGGTGTTCAGCGCTCGAAACAAGCACAGCTACGTTTGCCCAAAGTCACACCTGACCGAGATGGTTTTTTCGGCTGATGCCGAAGTTCCAAACACCTGGACCTGCAAGCAGTGTTCAGCAGTTGCCATTCTTCAGGCAGACGGCCAAGATGTGATTTTTGATGCGGCCGAAGACAAGATCCCTCGCAGCCACTGGGAGATGCTCCTTGAGCGTCGCACTCGTGAAGAGCTAGAAGAAATTCTTGAAGAGCGTTTGGTTGAAGTTCGCGCCCGACGCATTCGTGCCGAAGAAGCCGCTGCGGCTAAATTAGCCGCAATCTAAACTACTTTTTGAAACCTAAGCCCCACTTGGTTACTAGCCAAAGGGCTTCAACAACGATTCCCGAGCTCATTTTTGACTCGCCGTGAATTCGCTCGACGAAGGTGATCGGAACCTCGACGATTTTGCCGCCGGCACGTTTTGAACGCCAGGCCATTTCAACCTGAAAGCCATAACCTCGAGCTGCGACCCCAGCAAGATCTAGGCTGTTCAAAAAACTTGTTTTATAGGCGCGAAAACCTGCGGTCATGTCGTTAATGCCACTGCGAAGCATGATATTTGCATAGGTGTTGCCGGTGCGAGAAATCAGTTTTCTAGATAGCGGCCAGTTAACGACACTGCCACCTTTGACCCAGCGCGAGCCGATTGCCAAGTCTGCCGTTTCAGCAGCTTTCAGAAGTGCCGGCAAATCTTCGGGCCGGTGGCTGCCGTCGGCATCCATTTCAACCAAAAGTTCATAGCCACGTTCGGTTCCCCAAGCAAAACCTGCCAGATAAGCCGCGCCAAGGCCAGCTTTTTCAGTTCGATGCATGACGTTTACGCGGGCGTCGCTCGTTGCAATGCTGTCGGCCAAAGCGCCGGTGCCGTCAGGGCTGCCGTCATCGGCCACAAGAATGTTTACCTCTGGGGCATGCTTCAGAATTCCAGCAACGATGATCGGCAGGTTCACGATTTCGTTATAGGTGGGAACAATAATCAGAGTTTTCAATGCTGGCTTTCTAACTTTGCTGTGGGTCTTTTTTGCGTGCTGCCTGAAGCA
>CAIYTL010000245.1 GCA_903929105.1 uncultured Micrococcales bacterium
ACTCGGCCAGCTTTGCTTCGCAGGTCAAATCAACCGATTTCAACGGGTCAAAAGTTGCTAGCGCTAGCAGCGCGCCGCCTTTGCTAAACGGCGCCGACGTCTCGTGGCTGCCTACGATTGAAGAGGCTGGCAGCAAGTTTTATAACGCCAACCGCAAAGTGACCGACCCGCTTTTGCTCATGAAACGCGCTGGCCTGAATGCCGCCCGCGTGCGGCTTTGGGTTGGCCCGAGCACAAGGCACGGGTCATTAACCGAAGTTTTGGCTCTTGCTAAACGACTCAAAGCGGCTGGGTTGCAGCTTGTGCTTGATCTGCACTACAGCGATTGGTGGGCTGATCCGGGCAAACAAACTAAGCCGGCTGCATGGGCCAACTTAACTCAACCTCAACTGGTTCAACAGGTGCATGACTACACCGCTTCGGTTTTGAATAAGTTGATTCGACAAAACACCGCCCCAAGTTGGGTTCAGATTGGCAACGAGGTTGGCAACGGTCTGCTTTGGCCAAACGGTCAACTTGACCAGTGGACGCCCGCAAAGTTCACCGCGATGTCTTCACTGCTCAACGCGGGCATAACCGCAGCCCGGCAAACTTCGCCAAGCACCAAGGTGATGATTCACCTCGAAACTGGCGGCGATGCCAGCAAAACCGACGGATGGCTCACCAATAGCTTTGCCAACGGGCTGCTTAAACCCGACGGCATCGGTCTGAGCTATTACAGCCAATGGGCTGGGCCTTTGAGCAACCTGCAAGCTGCTATTTCAGTGGTTTCTAACAAGTGGCATTTGCCGGTGGCTGTTGCCGAAACCGCTTATGCCAACACCACCGCCAGCGTTAGCCAACAGGTCATTGATGTGAGCAAAGCGGGTCTGGCAGGTTTTGCGTTCACAAGTCGAGGTCAAGCCGACTATGCAACAGCTGTTTGCGCCTTGTTGCGTTCGACCGCAGGCGCGAGGTCGATTGGCGTTTGGTGGTGGGAGGGCTTTTCGCCAAACACCGCGCAGTTGCGTTGGCAGCTTGAGCCATCGCAAATCGCAATCTCATCGCTGGTCACCGGTGGCGGCAAAGCCAACGCTGCCATGGCCGCTTTGGGCGCAGCAAAATAGTCTGCACAACCAAATAAGCTTGCACCATGCCGATTGATGAACAGCTCGAAGAGCTTCTTGCCCTCTCGATGCGAGGTGTTGCAGAGTTGCGCGAGAGCCCACTTGGCTTTAGCGTGCACCGGTTGCCCAGCTGGACGACCATGTATCACCAACATGACCCTGTCACCGAAAAAGTAGCCAACCATGGCTCAGGTGTGACCATCAAACTTGTGACCGAAGCTACCAAGGTGGCACTCACCTATCGCTCGCTGCGAGACCAAAATCTTGCCGATGGCTACCTTTCGCCACCTTCAACTATTTCACTCACATACTCTAGCGATGCGCTCATGATTGGCGATCAGCACCTATCGGTGTCACACACCAACGGCGACCTGCGCATTTGGCATGGCATGGTGAACACTGGTGTAACCGAGGGCGAAAACTCAGTCGCAGAGTTTGAGTTACCTGCGGTTGCCGATGGTAACCCACGTGAAATCACACTGTGGTTGCCTCACAACTGCGAGATTCAGCTAGTCGACCTAACTGCCAACGCTGCCCTGCTAGCAGCTGAGCCTAAGCTCAACTGGGTTCACTACGGCAGCTCGATAAGCCACGCGCAAGAGGCGAACACCCCTGCCGAGGTTTGGCCAGCACAGGTCGCGCGCGCCCTAGATCTCGACCTTTATAGTTTGGGTTTGGCTGGCTCGGCAAACGTTGAAATGTTTGCTGCCCGCACCATTAGTCACGCGTCAGCAGACTTGGTCTCGCTAAAAATTGGAATCAACGTGGTGAACGGCGCCAACATGACCAAGCGCACTTTTGTGCCTGCGGTTCATTCGTTTCTAGACGAGGTGCGCGCGGGTCACCCTGATGTTCCGATCATTTTGATTTCACCGTTCATAATGCCAGCTGCCGAGAATAACCCTGGGCCAACGCCGATGGGCCCTGACGGCAAAGTTATTGCCTCTGAGTGGTCGCCGCACGAGTGGGTTGGCGAGTTGAGCCTTTCAGCAATTCGCGAGGCATTGCAGACCATCGTGGCTCAACGCACCGAGACTGACGCAAAACTTTTCTATGTCGACGGAACCACGCTATTTGGCATCGATGACGTTAGCCTCTTGCCCGATGGACTTCACCCAAATCACGAAGCTCAAGCGCTGATTGCTGCGCGGTTTATGCAGGCTCTGCAAAAGCTAAAACTGATTCGGCTTTCAAGCTAGTTGTCTTTTAAATACAGCTTTGAAGCCACCTTGGTGACGGCTTTGGTGCCCATCATTGCTGAGATTCGCGCGGTTAAAGAGTTGATGCCGCCGACAACGACCGAAGGTCTAGGGTTGCGGGCATCGAGCGCCTTGAACATGGTGTCAACGACGGCCAGCGATGGCATGACGGTGCCAAACGGCCGAGCGTTGGCAACCTCAAAGAATTCGCTCTGAGTAGCCCCCGGGTTCACAACCAAAACGCGCACGTTTTTTGTTTTGAGTTCACCCCAAACCGAAGCTGTGAAGTTGCGAACGAAAGCTTTGGTCGATGAATAGACCGCCATGCCCGGCACCGGCTGAAAAGATGCTGTGCTGCCGATGTTGACTATGGCGCCAAAGTCGCGGGCGATCATTCCCGGCAGATAGGCCGCAGTGAGGTCAACCAAGGCACCAATGTTGAGGCGAATCTCTTGCGCCAGGCGCTCACGATTTTCGTTGACGAGACGCTCGTTAGTGCCAAAGCCGGCATTATTCACGAGTATGTCAACCTGCACGCCACTCTTGGCTAGCTTGGCCTCGAGCTCGGCTGTGGCGCCTGCCACGCTCAAATCGTGCGTCACGGTGGTGACTTTCACGCCTGTGGCTGCGGTGATCTCGTTAGCGACTGCTTCAAGTTTGTCGGTGCGGCGAGCTACCAAAACCAGGTTGGCTCCCCTAGCTGCGAAACCTTTGGCAATGTCGACGCCAATGCCCGAACTTGCGCCGGTGATCAGTGCGGTCTTGCCTTTGTAGTCTTGTGCCATTTTTTTGCTCCTGCAGTTAGTGGGTTAGCTGGCTAAATGTTCGCCAAAAAATTTTTCGATGCGGTGCCAGGCATCGGTGGCATCGGTTGGGTTGGGTTTAGCGCCACTAACCCTTAGTAGTGTGCCAAAGACTGGCCCGCCGGCTTGATGCGGGTTCATAAAGGCATGGCCCGAATCGGGGTATTCCTTGATATCGTGTGCAACACCTTTGGCTGCCAAAGAAACCTCGAGTTTTGCAGCAGCACCCTTGAGCTGGCCGTCGCGGCCGCCAAAACTGCCGACAATCGGGCAAGCGCCGCTAAGAACCGCGTCAAGATCTTTTGGCATCATGCCATAGTTGACGGCCGAGGCGTCATAACCGCGGCTGGCCAGCAATAGAGCAAAGCCGCCACCCATGCAAAACCCGATCACGCCAACTTTGTCGGTGGTGTCATTTCGTTCAAGCAAAAACTTTTTGGCTGCTTCGACATCGTCAAACGCTTGCCCCTGCCCGTTAGAGAGCGCCTTGAAAGTTGCGGTTAGGCACTTGCGCATTCCGCCGCGACTAAACAGGTCAGGCATCAGCACAACATAGCCGGCGTCGGCCAAACGCTTGATCTGCGCGCGCATGGCATCGTCGATTCCGAACACCTCGTGCACCATCACCACGCACGGCAACTTATGCGCCGCGCTGGCGTCATCGGGCACCGCAAGCACACCGCGAAGCTCGGGCGTGATTTGAACGTCAATAAGCTGCATGCCAATAGCCTATGCCTGTGAGGGCGGCAGGGATATGAGCCGCAGGCATCCGTGCAAAAAAACAAGCCCCGCAACTTTGTGAGCTGCGAGGCTTGAGTTTGAGACCTGAGGAGGGTTTTTTACTTTGCGGCTCCGGCGGCAGTTGCGGTTGGAACCTCAACCAAACGGCCGGTGGTCACGTCATAGATGTAGCCATAAACCGGAATTCCTGCTG
This sequence comes from uncultured Micrococcales bacterium, assembly GCA_903929105.1. GTDB lineage: Bacteria > Actinomycetota > Actinomycetes > Actinomycetales > Microbacteriaceae > Rhodoluna. The sequence continues at coordinate 4,043 of CAIYTL010000245.1, forward strand.
GCACTAGCGGGTGAGCCTTGATGCGAGCGACGTCTTC
>CAIYTL010000246.1 GCA_903929105.1 uncultured Micrococcales bacterium
AAACTCAACCAGCGATTCGGTCACAATCTTTTTCAATGCAGCTGACTCGAACTTAGTTTCTAAATAGTCAAAGTTGAAAGTCTGGTGATATTCATCTGGGCGCACCCAAAGCTTGAGACGGTTGAGCGGGCTAACCGAAGCTTCGGCACAAAGTGCGCGGTCTTCGTATTCGTCGGCGACTTTTCTAAAGCGACGGATGAAATCGTGCACTCCCGGCTGAACCCAATAGGGAACACGTTCCTCGGCTTCTTCTTGGCTTATGCCAATGTGCGGGGTTGGCTTGCCATTTTTGTCGACTTCTTTGTGGTCTGGCAAACCAGCGCGCTTGACCATGCCGTGGGCAACGTCGATTCTGAAACCGGCCACGCCTTTGTCGAACCAGAATCGCAGAATGTCTTCGAACTCTTCAGCAACTACGGGGTTGTTCCAGTCAAGGTCAGGTTGGGTCGAGTCAAAAAGGTGCAGATACCATTGCTCAGGTTTGCCGTCTGGGCCAACCAGGCGAGTCCAGGCTGGGCCGCCAAAAATAGAGTTCCAGTTGTTTGGCGGCAGTTCACCGTTTTTGCCTTTGCCTTCGCGAAAAATGTAATACTCACGCTCTGGGCTGCCTGGGCCTGCGGCTACTGCGGCTTTGAACCACTCGTGCTGGTCGCTCGTGTGGTTCGGCACCAAGTCGACGATGATTTTGATTCCGAGCTGCGTTGCGCGCGCAATCAAAGCATCCAAATCTTCATTGGTGCCAAACAGTTCATCGATCTGTCGGTAATCGCTTACGTCATAACCAGCATCTTTTTGCGGCGACTTGAAAAAAGGCGAAAACCAGATCGCATCAATGCCAAGTTCTGCCAGCGACTCGAGTCTGCTGGTAACACCGATTAGGTCACCCATTCCGTCGCCGTTGCCGTCGGCAAAGCTGCGAGGGTAAATCTGATAGATGACTGCGGTGCGCCACCACTTTGCATCTTTGATTGCTGAATGCAGAATTTCGGGTGCCGAAATGATTTTTGACATGAACTTAACTTATGACTTTTTGTTCGTGAAATTAGCCGTGTTTCACGAAAAATTTATGCAAGCGTTTGCAAAAAAAACGCCAATTCCGCTAAAACAAAGGGCAGTTTTGAACCGTAATAATACCGTTATCGAATCGGGGCTTTTCAACTTGACCAAGCAAGGTCAAAAGGTATTTTCTAGGTAGTGACTTGTATTGACTTGATTGCAAGTCCTTCATCGATTACGTACTTCGAAAGGTTACAAATGAAGATCAGCAAACGCGGCATTGCGGCCGCAGTTGCAGGCGCTGTAGTCGCCTCAATGTTTGCCGTCGGAACTCCGGCAGCTAACGCGAGCTCGAACACAATTACCATCTGGGCAGACACCGGTGCAAAGGCAGTTGTTCAGAGCTTGCTCATGAAGTGGGGTTCAGACAACGGAATCACCATCAACCTTGTTGGTAAGGACTTCGGTAAAGTTCGCGACATTCTAAAGACTGCTGTGAACAACGGCAACGGCCCAGACGTTTTGGCTGCTGCTCCTCACGACTGGGCAGGCAACCTTGTGAACTCAGGCGTTCTAAAGCCAGTCACCCTTTCACCAGCAGTAAAGAACGGTGTAGCCGCTTCTTCACTAGCAGCGTTCACCATCAACTCAAACGGCAGCAACAAGCTATACGGTGCTCCAGGCTGGGTTGAGAACACTGGTTTCTTCAGAAACATCAAACTTGCAAAAACCGCACCTGCTACTTGGGCATCGATCAAGAACGGTGAACTAGGCGTGGCTTATGGCAACCCATACATGCTTTACGCAATCCAGACCGGTTTCGGTGCTCCAGTATTCACCTCAACCAATGGTGTTTGGAACTCGACCTTGGGCATGGGTGGCGCAAACGGTGCTGCTTTCGCACAGTTCTTGGCTACCAAGGGCACTGCTTACCTAAGCAAGAACGGCGACAACCTAGTTTGTAACTTCTTGACCGGAAAGATTAAGTACTTCGTAGGCGGCCCATGGGACATCTCGAAGATTCAGAACGGAACCACTGGTTGCACCAAGGGCTTCAAGTACGGCAAAGACTATGTAGTAGAAGCGTTCCCTAACGGTCCAAAGGGCAAGTCGACTCCGTTCATCGGTGTTCGTGGTTACTTCGAGACCAAGCAGGTTGACGCAGACGCTAACGGTGTTGCAGTTACCAAGTTGCTTAACTTCGTAGCTGGACCAGTTGCTGGCGCTTACTACCTAAACAAGTACTCGGTTCGCCCAGCTAACACAGCTGCTGCTAAGAACACCAGCAAGTTCCCTTACATGGCCGGTTTCGCCAAGGCTGGCGTAGGCGCCATGCCAATGCCAAACATTCCAGCAATGGACAAGGTTTGGGGCGACTGGGGCACCATCGAAGGCAACATCGAGTCAGGTCACTCACCAGCGTCTGACTGGCAAGTAACGATCGACAAAATCAGAGGCCTAATCGGCTAATAATCGATCTCAGCATTAAATAAAGTTGCGGAGCTCTAATAATTTTGGGGCTCCGCAACTTATTGCTAAGACTTTTTGCATCAAACCAGCCGCACCTCTAGGCTGAAGACGAACAAAACGAAGGGCCCCCGAAATGGCAAAAAAGGCGACTGAAACGCCAATGACAATTCCAATGTCAAAAGAGAAACAAAAAAGCATCAAGAGGCTATATAGCGGTGGCACGCCAAGCCTTCGGGGCACCATCATCAAAATCATTTCACTCGGCATCGTTGACGCGGTTGCGCTTTCAGTCGCGTTCGTTTTGCTCGCTCAATCGCAGTGGGTTGCGCTACTCCACCCTCGAACTGGTAAGCGGATTCATCAACCTGGGAACCAC
>CAIYTL010000247.1 GCA_903929105.1 uncultured Micrococcales bacterium
ATCAATAATTGTCATGCCGGTTATAACATCGACTTTTTGACCGCTTAATTTTTTCAGCATTTCTTTAGCTTCGATTTTACTTTTTGGCAAGCCTTGCTATCGGTTTTGCGGTCTGGATGATGTTTGACCGGGTTTATGTTCGGCAACAAAACGCGTTGCTCGCACGTTTTGATAAAACGGATGCAATCGAGGCAGCAGTCATAACCGAGAATGGTGGGCGGCTAGCGAATTTAAAGAAACGTTCCTGGCAAAACCTAAAGACGTTGCTCAGTGGTAAAGCCCTGTCGAAGTCTCAACGCGAGCAATTATTTGAATTGCCTGACCTAATAGACCTCCTAGCCGTTGCCCTAAGTTCAGGTGAGAATCTCTATTCTGGGTTGTCGCGGGTTGCTTCTAGATCAACTGGTGTCGTGGCTCGCGATCTGAATCGTGTTCTGTTAGGCGTTCAACTAGGTGGGCAACTGCCACAAGAACTTGCGGCTTGGAGCAGAAATGCCAATAGCCGTCAAGTTACTGAGCTCTGCACCAAGCTTCAGCTTGCGTTACAAAGAGGCACGCCATTAGCCGAAATGTTATCTGATCAAGCCGCCTCATTGCGTGCTGAAGTTCACCAAGTAATCACTAAAAAAGCGGGTCAAAACGAAACGCGAATGCTTGTGCCCCTTATTTTTCTGATTCTGCCGGTCACGGTGATGTTTGCCGTGTACCCAAGCCTGCAGGTGCTCGCGTTAGCGGGCTAAATCACCCACATTAGAGAGAAAAGAGAAAGTAATGAAAATAGAAACTCGAAATCTTCGGCTGTTTGACGACCCAACCAGTGCAGAAGCCCTAGAAGCATCGCGAAAATATTTCAAGAAGCGACTCTTAAGTGACCGAGGTGATGTTCCAGGGTGGGTTCTCATAACACTGATGACCGCCGGTCTTGTGGTGATGATGTGGGGTTTAGCAGGGCCCGCACTTCAGAGCGTGTTTGACGCTGCCATGAATAAAGTAGTCGCCTTCTAAATGAACGGCCATTCTGGGCCGCGGCTATGTCTGAAAGAAGAAGGCTCGGCAGTGGTCGACTTTGTGTTTGTCAGTTTTGGTTTATTGGCAGTCTTTGCATTGGCAATGGCGATTATCACAAACCTTTACCTGCGCACAGTGATGACCAATGCCGCCACAGAAGCGGCACGTCTCTTGGCTCGTGCTGACATTAGTTCAGGCTGTGATGGCACCGATAGTTCAAACGAAGTCGCAATTTCAAGAGCTCGAGAAAGCATCGCTTCACTTGTTGGGTCGAGTCTGGCAACAACAGTGCAAGCGCACATTCAACGAGACCACCGATTTTGCTCGTCACAAGTGACGATTGCGACCAACCTGCCAGGCTTTCCGCTGGTGCAGGGAATCACTCGCTTTGAGGCTTCAGCGCATGCAACGCTTGAAATTCAGTAGTGATGGCGGTTCGGCCGCTATCGAGTTGGTTGCTTTCAGCGCCCTGCTTCTGTTGCCAAGCATGTGGTTTTCGATCGATGTCATCAGCCGGCAAAATGACCAATTCGCAGCAAACTCCATCGCTGAATACGCCTTGCGAGCCTGGGTGCTAGCCGACCAACCCAATAGCCAAAACTTTGAGATAGCGATTAAACAAATTGCAACGGATTTTCACGAAGCACCAAAATCGGTTAGCTGGAAAGTTGATTGCGCAGGCATAGACCCGTGCATGCCTAAGGGTCAAGTATTGCGGCTGCGTGTAACGGTGAATCAAGCTAGTGCATTGGTCGCAATGAGGTGGAGCAAGTGACCGCGCCATCAATGGTTGCAAAGCTTGAAAGTGCGCTCGCCGATGATGCTGGCACGGTGGCACCGCTTGCGATTGGGTTGGCGAGCATTTTGCTCGCCACTACGTTCACATTCGTGAACGTAGGCTCGCTGCTGCTATTCCAGCAGCGAGAAACCCAACAGGCCGAAGCTTTGGCTCTTGCCGTCGACGAAGCCACAGACACTGAAAGCCTCGCAGCGGCGGTTAGTGACAACTCGATCTTGATTAGGCAGGCCCGAAGTTTTGCGGCCGAGGCGGGCATGAGTGATTTTGCGGTTTCAACCTTCGATGGCAAAACGGTTACAGCAAAAGTTTGCGGAGTTTTTGAAACACCAATCAAGATTCCGTTTCTGGGCGGGGGAGTTTTGCGAGCTGTTTGCGCAACTGCTAAAGCTCGACGAATCTAGCACTGTTCGGCCTAAAAGCGCTTGGGTGCTATTGCTGGACCGCTCTTAGGCAGG
>CAIYTL010000248.1 GCA_903929105.1 uncultured Micrococcales bacterium
CAGCTGCCAGCACCCATAACAGCGATCTTGATTGGGGCCGATGAACTTGCAAGAGTTTCGTTTGAGGTCACTTTTTGCTGCCTTTCGACGCTTTCACTTTAGCTGCAGCTGACTTCGCAGCGTTCGCGGCCGCAGCTTTTTCAGCCTTAACAAAGTTGCCCGTAACCGATTGACCGGTGTGGGCTGGGTTGTAACGCACCGCTGGAGCTTTTTGGCCTCGCAACTGCTCAACAAGCTCGGTGATTTTGGTCATTACCAATTCGGTTGCTTCGGTTAGTTCAGCTGCCGAAAGTTGGTGGCCGCGATAAGGCGAAAGGTCGATCTCGTCGCCAACAATCACATCAACTTTCTTCCAGAACCCTGGGCGAAACTTTGAACCGTAGCGAGGCAAAATCTTTTCGGCACCCCAGTGGGCTATTGCATAAACCGGAACTTCAGTTTCGAGCGCTAGACGCACAGCCCCTGACTTGCCGCGCATTGGCCAAAGGTCAGGCTCGCGGGTGAGTGTGCCCTCAGGAAAAATGTTGATGGTGTGGCCGGCTTTGAGAAACTTGTGAGCCATGCGAAGTGAATCGTCATTCTTTGAGCCGCCGCCACGGAATACCGGAATCTGCCCGCCCATGCGAAGCGCGAACCCGACAACCGGCACTCTGAATAGCGCTTCTTTGGCCAAAAAGTGCGGCGCGCGTCGAAGAATGAAATAGCCAAAATAAGCCACGGCTAGCGGGTCAACGTTTGTCACGTGGTTACCGACAAGAACATAAGCGCCTTTTTTGGGCAACTTTTCGTGGCCGTGAGGAACAACTTTGAACATCAAGCGAACAATCGGCAAGAGAATCCAGGCAACAATGTGCAAACGCGGAGTTCGTTCGCGTTTGAAAATCTTTGGCAACTTGATTTGTTTATCGGTTGACACTTTTAGCCTGTTCGCTCGTGAAAATCACTTATTCGGTATAGCTAAAGTCGGCGCCTAAAGCGGCAAGTTTGTCTAAGAAGTTCTCATAGCCGCGCGAAATCAACTGCACGTTTGATACGTGCGATGTGCCTTCGGCAGCAAGCGCCGCGACCATGTGGCTGAAGCCACCGCGCAGATCAGGCACGCGAATATCGGCGGCCTTCAATGCGGTTGGGCCAGAAATCACCGCTGAGTGATAAAAGTTGCGCTGGCCAAAGCGACAAGGGTTGCCGCCGAGACATTCGCGATAAATCTGAATCTGCGCGCCCATGTCGTTCAGGGCGTCGGTGAAACCGAAACGGTTTTCATAAACCGTTTCGTGCACAATCGAAAGACCCTTGGCCTGAGTTAAAGCCACAACAAGAGGCTGCTGCCAGTCGGTCATGAAACCTGGGTGAACGTCGGTTTCGATTACCACCGGGTTGAGTTCGCCACCGGGGTGATAGAAACGAATGCCGTCATCTTCGATTTCAAAAGCACCGCCGACTTTGCGAAACACATTCAAGAAAGTCATCATCTCGGGTTGGCGAGCGCCGCCCACAAAAATGTCTCCCTGAGTTGCCAGTGCAGCAGCGGCCCACGAAGCAGCTTCGTTTCGGTCGAACAGTGCGCGGTGGGTGTATCCGTGAAGTTTTTCAACGCCTTCGACACGAATCACACGGTCGGTGTCAACCGAAATCACAGCGCCCATCTTTTGAAGAATCGCGATGAGGTCCATGATCTCTGGTTCAATCGCAGCACCTGAAAGTTCGGTGATGCCCTCGGCCAAAACTGAGGTGAGCAAAACTTGCTCGGTCGCCCCAACCGACGGGTAAGGCAGTGAAACTTTGGCACCTTTTAGACCATCGGGTGCCGACATGCGAGTGCCATTTGGCAACTTTTCGATTACCGCACCAAAGTTGCGCAGAACCTCAAGGTGAAAGTCAATCGGGCGGTCGCCAATGTGGCAGCCACCGAGGTCAGGAATAAAAGCTTCGCCCAAACGGTGAAGCAGCGGGCCGCAAAAAAGAATTGGAATGCGCGACGAGCCAGCGTGTGCATCGATGTCGACCATGCGAGCCGATTCAACGTTGCTCGGGTCAAGCGACATCACGCCTTCGTCGCTGTGGTTGATGATTACGCCGTGAAGTTCAAGCAGGCGTGAAACAACCTCAACGTCGCTGATTTTCGGAACATCTTTAAGCACGCTCGGAGTGTTGCCCAGAAGGGCAGCCACCATGGCTTTGGTTACAAGGTTTTTGGCACCTTTAAGGTCAACTCGACCAACCAGCGGCTTGCCGCCAGTAACAGTTATTTGACTCATCAGACTCCCTTGGCCGGTAGCGTCTTAGGCCGCCACGACTCTCGTTTGGCTTCGAAATCGACAATCGCTTGCTCGTCACGAAGGGTCAAACCGATGTCGTCTAGACCTTCTAGCAGACGCCACCTAGTGTAATCGTCAATCTCGAACGAGACTGTGAGGCTGCCGATGGTGGCGGTGCGGTCAACCAGGTTCACTTCAATGTGCGAACCGGGGTTGGCTTCTATTGCAGCCCAAAGTTTTTCGGTGTCTTCGTCGCTGATGACACCGGCGACTAGACCCTGTTTGCCTGCGTTGCCGCGAAAAATGTCGGCAAACTTTGAGCTAAAAACCGCTTTGAAGCCATAATCGCGCAGTGCCCAAACAGCGTGCTCGCGGCTCGAACCGGTGCCAAAGTCTGGGCCGGCAACTAAAACCTGACCGCCAGCATAAGCGGGCTGATTCAAGATGAACTCTGAGTCGCCTCGCCAAGCAGCAAAAAGAGCGTCTTCGAAGCCGGTTTTGGTAATGCGTTTCAAATAAACGGCCGGAATGATCTGGTCAGTGTCAACGTTGCTGCGGCGCAGCGGAACAGCCACGCCTGAGAAAACTTCAAACTTTTCCATTAGTTAGCTCCCGCAGTTGAAGAGGCGGCATCGTCAAGGTCTGCCGGGCTAGAAAGCGTGCCGCGAATCGCGGTGGCTGCGGCAACTAGTGGCGAAACCAAGTGGGTGCGAGCACCCTTGCCCTGACGGCCTTCGAAGTTGCGGTTCGAGGTTGAAGCGGCGCGCTCGCCCGGGGCTAGTTGGTCTGGGTTCATTCCCAAACACATTGAGCAACCAGCAAAACGCCACTCTGCACCAAAGTCTTTAAACACTTTGTCAAGGCCTTCAGCCTCAGCTTCGAGACGCACTTTGGCTGAACCTGGCACAACAAGCATGCGCACTCCCTCAGCTTTAGTTTTGCCTTTGATGATTGATGCTGCGGCGCGAAGGTCTTCGATGCGGCTGTTGGTGCAAGAGCCCAAGAACACAGTGTCAACTGCGATTTGCTTCATCGGTGTGCCAGCGACAAGATCCATGTATTCAAGTGCGCGCTCAGCGGCGGCTCGCTCGTTAGGGTCTGCAATGTCGGCTGGGTTTGGCACGTTGTCTAGCAGCGAAACGCCTTGGCCAGGGTTGGTGCCCCAGGTTACAAATGGGTCTAGCGTGTTGGCGTCTAGAAAAACTTCGGCGTCATAAACGGCGCCTTCGTCACTTGGCAGAGTGTTCCAATAGGCAACTGCTTCGTTCCAATCGGCGCCCTGCGGTGCGTGCGGGCGACCTTCGAGGTAGTCGTAAGTGATTTGGTCTGGAGCCACCATGCCGGCTCGGGCACCAGCCTCAATCGACATGTTGCAAATAGTCATGCGGGCTTCTATTGAAAGCGCACGAATCGCTGACCCGCGATATTCAAGCACATAGCCTTGGCCACCGCCGGTGCCAATCTTGGCGATAACGGCGAGGATGATGTCTTTCGCTGTCACGCCCGGGCGCAAAGTGCCCTCGACGTTAATAGCCATGGTTTTGAACGGCTTTAACGGCAAAGTCTGGGTTGCCAAAACGTGCTCAACCTCGCTGGTGCCGATGCCCATTGCCAGTGCGCCAAATGCGCCGTGCGTTGAGGTGTGCGAGTCACCGCAAACCACGGTGATGCCAGGCATGGTTAGACCCAGCTGTGGGCCAACAACGTGAACAATGCCCTGGTTCACGTCGCCAAGCGAGTGAATGCGAATGCCGAACTCGGCAGCGTTGTTGCGAAGCGTTTGAATCTGGGTGCGACTTGTTGGGTCAGCAATTGGCTTGTCGATGTCTAAGGTCGGAGTGTTGTGATCTTCGGTGGCAATCGTCAGGTCAGGGCGGCGCACCGGACGACCGGCAAGACGCAGGCCGTCAAACGCCTGCGGGCTGGTGACCTCGTGCACGAGGTGCAAGTCAATATAGAGCAGGTCTGGCGAACCGTTTTCGCCGCGAGCAACAAGGTGGTTATTCCACACTTTTTCGGCCAAAGTTAATGGCTTATTTGACATTTTCTACCTTCGAATAATCGAACTATAAGTTTATCGCGGCAAGGCGTTTGATGTGTCTGTCGAAAGCTCGCTTAGGGTTGAGGCATGACAACCCTTGACTTACCAGCCCTGCAAAAACGTGTGCTTAGAACTCTGATGGCGGGCCAGATGCTCAGCGGGTTTGGCGTGGGTGCGACTTTTTCGGCAGGCGCGATGCTAGCTGAGATGATCAGTGGTTCAGCTGCGTGGAGCGGCGCTGCCAGCACTTTCAGCACCCTTGGGGCTGCGCTCTGGGCGATTCCGCTCAGTCGCCTAGCAGTGGCTCGAGGTCGTCGCGTTGCCCTTGCTACCGGCGGCGGGCTAGCTGTTCTGGGTGCTTCGACAATCATTTTGTCTGCCGTGCTGAACGTGTTTGCAGTTTTGATTGTCGGCCTAGTGTTTATTGGCGCGGCGAGCGCAATCAGCCTGCAAGCCCGCTTTTCGGCAACTGACCTGCCGAGCCTGCGCTCACCTGGGCGAGATTTGTCACTGGTGGTTTGGGCGACCACGATTGGCGCTGTCGTTGGGCCAAACCTAATTGCCCCCGGTGACTCGCTGGGAATGGCTCTGGGCTTGCCGCACTTGAGCGGCCCGTTTTTGATAACCGTTTTTGCGCAGCTGGCTGGCGCAACCGCGTTTTGGATCGGCCTCAGGCCAGACCCGCTTTTGACGGCCCGCAGCCTCGACGCGAATCGATCTGGCATTCGCCCGAAAGGCTCAATTAAGTCTGCAATCGCGATCTTGCGCGGCAACAAAACTGCTGCATACGCTGTTGCAACCATTGCTCTCAGCCACATGGTGATGGTCGCGGTGATGAGCATGACCCCGGTTCACATGAAACAAATGGGCTTTGACCTTGTAATCGTTGGCTTCACCATCAGCATTCACGTTGCGGGCATGTGGGCTTTCAGCCCAATTTTTGGTTGGATGTCTGACAAGTTAGGCCGCGTCACCGTGATTGTGATCGCCCAACTGGTTTATGTAGTTTCGCTTGCCTTCTGTGCTTTTGGCAGCATGGACCGCATCAGCCTTTCGATTGGCCTACTGCTTCTTGGCTTGGGCTGGTCAGCGGCGACAGTGGCTGGTTCGGCGCTATTGGCCACCAGCATTACCGGTGAAGAAAAAGCCCACGTTCAAGGCCTTAGCGACTCCCTTATGAGCCTCAGCGGAGCCTTCGGTGGTGCCGTCGCCGGTTTAGTGTTGGCAACCCTCGAGTATCCGGGCTTATCTGCTGCAGCAATGGTGCCTGTTAGCTTGATTTTGCTCTTCACCGGCCTTCGACGCTTCGGCAAAGTTTCGGCCTAAGAGGTTAAAAAGACAACTCGCCCCCGGGAACTAAATTCACCGAGAGCGAGCATCGTGACCCCAGCGGGATTCGAACCCGCGCTACTGCCGTGAGAGGGCAGCGTCCTAGGCCGCTAAACGATGGGGCCGTTTAAAGCAACCTGCCTATTATGCCACAGAATCACCTTGCAATGCCAAGGTCTAAATTCAGCCGAGCACCTTTAGTGCACCAGCGTGCAGGGTGATTTTGAGTGGTGAATGGCCTTTGGCTTCGCCGTCGGCAAAACAAGGCATTGCGCCATGCACTTCACTCACGGCTTCAAGGTGCAATTCTTGGCATCGCACGAACTCAACCGCTGGGTGAGTAACGTGATTGCCTTTGTAGACCTTAGGAAAAACTTTGAGCAACTCTGGCCGCGAGATTTTATGCAAAATCAGCAGGTCAAAAAAGCCGTCGTCGACTTTAGCGTGCGGAACAATCAACATGCCGCCGCCAAAACTTTGGGCATTAGCGGCAACACAAAGCATGGCTTCAAAGTTTCGAACCTGGCCGTCGATAACCGCTCGGTAGCGTATCGGCTTGAAGGCGGCTAGCTCAGCCAACATGGCCAGCTGGTAACGCGATGGGCCTTTTGGCCAAGACATGCGGTTAGCTCGTGCATTGCACAGAGCGTCAAATCCCGCCGAGATGCTACCAAACGACCAAAAAGTTTCGCCGTGGCCGACGCATTTCATAACGTCGACGCTTCTTGGGTTTGAAGCCGATTTTATAAACTTGGCAACCAGCTCAGGCAAGGCCATGTCGTGGGTTGCCAAAGCTCGAGCGGTGTCATTGCCGGTACCAGCAGATACAACTCCGAGAGGCAGTTTTGTATCAGCGCAAAGATTGACGCCCAGTTGAGCGGTGCCATCGCCACCTACGACAATTAGGGCATCGATTGACGCCGAAGCGATTGCAGCTTTGGCAGAAGCTATAGCGTCATGGCTGCTAACGCCGCTGAGGTTCACAACGTTGACCGCTGCCGCCTGCAACAACGCAAGAACTTCGGCGCCAACTTTGGCCCCGCCACCGCGAGCCGAGGTGGGGTTCACGATCAAGCCGAAAGCCACTTGACGGACAACCGGCTCAGTCATCGGCATCATCGTCATCAAGAGTTGCTTCGCTGATGGTTTTTGGCACCCGAAGCCAAACTCGGCGGCTGATAATCACCAAAGCAATTGCAAACACCAGGCCAAATGCTGCATCAACCGCAGGCAGCAAGATGCTTGGTCGAACATCGCCTGCTAACTTAACAGCGCCCACGACGAGGCCGATGCCTGGGGTTACTAGCGAAATCAAAATGGTCGCCCACTGCAACCTGCGATCGCGCACCGCCCGCTCAACTTGAAGGGCCGTCGCCGACAAATCATTGCTCTCAAGAATGACTGACCCGTCGCTACTGAGTTTGTCGATTAGATTGTCATATTCGTGAGGCAAAACCTCGCCATAAAAACCATCGCAGTCGAGTTGATTGGCAACAAATTTTGTGGTCTCGTGGGCGTCACCGCTATAAACAACAACGCGCTTGCGCCGATATTGCAACAGGTGCACGAAGAACTTCACATCTTTTCTGACCTGGTCAGCAAAACCGATGTAGCCACATAGGTCGCCATCAATCAAAAGATACAAAACAGTTTGACCTTCGGTGTTTGCCTGGTCGGCACGCACCAGGTCAACCACTTCGATGCGAGTATTGTGCGCAACCAACTGATCAGGCCCGCCAAGTACAACACGCGAACCTTCAAGACGACCAGCTCTGCCCAAACCCGCGATGCTCATCACGTCTTTAACCTCAACAGGTTCGATTTTGCGACGCCTAGCCCGATCAAGAATGGCCATAGCAAGATCATCTGAATCTTCAATCGCCACACCCGCGGCTAAGGCAAGAACGGAATCTTGATTTCTTAAACGACTATTGGCAGCCACTTTGATGAAAGCGAGTTTGCGCTTGCCCGTTGTTAGAGTGCCGGTTTTATTGACCAAAATGAGGTCTGAGTCAAAGCCTTGGTCGCGTTGACCGCGTTGCAACAAAATCAAGTTCAAAGAAAAACTTGGCAACAACAGCAAAGAAGCCAATAGACCGTGAACCGGTGTTGGCGAACCCACACCAAACTTGCTTGAGTTGAACAACCAGAAAAGCCCCGTAAGACCCACCCAAACCAGTTGGGTAGCCGCAGTGAAACTAGCTGCCCACTGACGGCGTTCAGCGGTGATGCCGATCGACCTTCGGTTGATAAATCTAATGAAAAGCGGGCCTGCCAGGCTGGCAAAAACCCAGAGTGCCAACGAAACAATAAACTCTAGAACTGTTCTTTCATTGGGTTCGGCGCCCAGGTTGAGGCCCTCGCCCGCAAAAGCGGCAGCGGTGATGCCTGTGAGAATCCAGGTCAGAGTCGGATGCCCGCTAACCGGTTTAGCCAACCAAAAAAAGGCGGCACGCAAAAACTTTGCGGGAATCACAAAAAAGGCACGCACCACTGCAAAAGGTGTGCGGCCAGCCTCAGACTCGTTTTGTTTCATCGAAGCCAAGCTTAGAACGCCGTGCTGGCGCCTGCGCGCAGAGCAACAAATGAGCGACAATAACGTTATGAAAATAACCAAGCACGGTCACGCCTGCCTCGAGTTTGAAATTGACGGCGAACGAGTTTTGCTCGACCCAGGTTTTTATACCGAGGCAATGGGTTCCACCCAAAATGTGCGGGCGATTGTGATTACCCACCAGCACGATGACCACTGTTTTGAAGACCAAATTGATGCCATTACCGCAACGCAATTGGCCGCTGGCCGTGAAGCACCAAAAATCTATAGTGTCGACGAAGTCTGTGCCCGCCTAGCTAAAGCCGCTGCGGTTCGAGGCACCAAATATGACACTGTTGCGGTTCATCACGGTGATTTTTATCAAGACGAAGCATTCAGCTTTGAGTTTTTTGGTGACCTACACGCCGAAATTCATCGCAGTTACCCACTGGTGCAAAACTGCGGTGTCATGGTGAACGGCCAGGTTTATTACCCGGGTGACAGCTACACCCTGCCCGACCGACCAGTTGAAGTCTTGGCCGTGCCCACCTCAGCACCCTGGCTCAAGATCGGCGACGTGATTGACTTTGTTGCGGCCGTCAAACCTAAGCGCAGTTTTGCAACACACAACGCCCTGCTGAGCGACCGGGGCCACGCCTTGAACAATGGTCGAGTGCAATCAACCACCGAGGCCGTTGGCGGCACCTTTAGCTACCTGCTCGACGGCGACTCAATCGAGGTCTAGTCGACTAGCCCGCACGCTGCTACGCCGTGCGATAAAAAACCATAATCAGCACATTTGCCACCAGCAGAGCACCACTGATGCCAGTGAACATGCGCTTTTCTTGTTCGTTTTTGGTTGTCAGATTAGAAACCAACCAGAGCGCCCAAATTCCAGTTAGACCCCACAAAACATAGGCGCGGCCGTGGGCATCTAGCAGGCTAGGCAACCATCCCAGAATCGACGCGTAGTGGCCAGCTATAGCCAAGAAGAAGAGCCCTGTGAAAGCGCTCAATAGTCGGTGAATGCCACCCAGCACCCGCCCAGCAGCGGTGCTAAAAACTGCTGCGGTGTTTGCTAGCTGACGACCAAAAGCGTATTCCCCCATAGGTGCGCCAAACACCAGAGCAAAATAAAACAACGCAACAATCAGGGTTGCAGCGAAAGCGAAAATAGCGGCGATGATTGCGATCATATAAAAACTTTAGCCCCTCACCGACTGCGCGTTAAACCAACAAAACCGCCCCGAAAAGAGCGGTTTTGTTATTGCTGGGGTACCTGGACTCGAACCAAGAACAAAGGATCCAGAGACCTCCGTGTTGCCAATTACACCATACCCCAGAGCTGGTGAACGGGTCAGACCCGACTCTCTATCTTAGCGGTTTGGCGTTTGACGCCGCAAACAACTAACCCTGCGCAGCCGCGAACGAGCGCAAACGCTCAATGGTTTCGGCTTTGCCCAGAATCTGCATTGACTCAAACAGCGGCGGCGAAATGCGGCGACCAGAGATTCCGGTGCGCAGTGGGCCAAATGCGTTGCGCGGCTTTTCACCAAGCTGCTCAATCAGCGCCAGCTGAAGCGCAGCTTGAATGTGCTCAGTTACAAAATCG
>CAIYTL010000249.1 GCA_903929105.1 uncultured Micrococcales bacterium
AGTGACAGCGGTCTGATCATTGGTGATGGCTTTGAGCTTGAAGTTGTTGACGTGCAGAAACCTGTCAAGGGCCTAATCAGCCACAAAGTTTTGGTGCGCAAAGGCGAAGTTCACGTTGGCGCCAAGGCTCACACGCATGTCGATGGCGACTGGCGCCTCGGTGCCTGCCAAGCACACTCAGCAACTCACGTTGTGCACGCTGCCCTTCGCGAAGTGCTTGGCCCAACGGCTTTGCAATCTGGTTCTTATAACAAACCTGGGTACCTTCGCCTTGACTATTCGTGGGCTTCAGCATTGAGCATCGAAACCAAGAGCGAGATCGAAGAGGTTACAAACCTAGCGATTCGTGGCGACCTAGCCGTGAGCGCTCAGTTCATGAGTGTTCCCGAGGCTAAAGCCTGGGGAGCCGTAGCACTCTTCGGTGAAACCTATGACGAGAGCGTTCGCGTTGTGCAAATCGGCGGCCCTTGGTCTCGAGAGTTGTGTGGCGGAACCCACGTTTCACGTTCATCGCAAATCGGCCTAGTTTCACTCATAAGTGAAGCATCGGTGGGCTCAGGTTCGCGTCGCTTGGAGGCACTTGTTGGCATCGAGGCGTTCCGTTCGCTCGCTGCCGAGCGCGCTCTCGTGGGTCGTCTAGCTGAGTTGGCAAAGAGCCCCCGCGAGCAACTAGAAGAACGACTAACGGCAACCATCGAAGAGCTTCGAGCTGCTCAACGCAAGCTTGCTTCACTTCAAAGCGCCTCGCTGGCCCAGCGCATTCCTGCGATTTTTGACTCTGCAATCAGCGTTGGCGCAGTCAAACTTGCGGCCGCAAATTTGGGTTCGGTTGAGTCGGTCGACGACCTTCGACAGATTGCATCAGGTCTGCGTGATCGTTTTGGCGAAACTGC
Organism: uncultured Micrococcales bacterium; assembly: GCA_903929105.1. Taxonomy (GTDB): domain Bacteria; phylum Actinomycetota; class Actinomycetes; order Actinomycetales; family Microbacteriaceae; genus Rhodoluna. Next base: position 894 of record CAIYTL010000249.1, read on the forward strand.
AGGCGTTTCAGCTGCTTTCGCTGAAGTGGCATCGAAGCCAATGGTTGTTATCGCCAGCACCAAAGCGGCTCAAGCACAGGGCGCTAAGGCAGGTGCACTGGTTCGAATCGTGAGCAGTGTTCTTGGTGGCGGTGGCGGTGGCAAAGACGACATCGCTCAGGGCGGCGGAACCGAGGTCGCCAAAATTATCGAAGCGATGAGCGCTCTTGAAAAGGCTCTGGCCTAACCTATGCGCTCAGGCCGCAGAGTTGCTATAGACGTTGGCAAAGCTCGCATCGGCATTGCTGTTTGTGACTTTCACGGCATTTTGGCCTCTGCGGTAGCCACCGTTGCGCGCCAACCCAACCTTGACGAAACTGCATCACTAATCGTCGCGACCATTGGCAACAACGACATTGACATGCATTCAATCATTGAGGTTTATGTCGGATTGCCCACGAACCTCAAGGGTTTAGACACCGAATCTACCAACGACGCCCTTTTAGTAGCGCGCGCACTGCAGCAGAAATTTGCAGCAGAAGTGCGAATGATCGACGAACGATTGACTACAGTATCTGCCACCGCCGCACTTCGCAGTTCAGGAATCAACACCAAACAAGGGCGAAGTGTCATAGATCAGGTCGCAGCGACTCTAATCTTGGAGCAAGCTTTATCGGTTGAGAAAGCCCAAGGCGAGAAGCCAGGAAAACCCCTTAGCGATTTCGAGAGCCACCCATGACCGAGATAGAGACTCGAAGACAGCGCAGTGCCAACGCAACAAAGTTTCGTCGACGTCGAATAATTTTTGTTGTTGCAATCGCCGCTGTGATTCTCACTGTTTTCGGCGTTTTGAATCGATCTTCGATCAAGAACTTCATTGATAACCTAAATGGCAGCGATTATTCGGGCAGTGGCCACGGCTCAATCTCGCTGGTAATTCACAGTGGTGACTCTGGTTCTGTTGTTGCAGAGCAAATGGTGAAACTCGACATTGTCAAAAACTACAACACGCTCTATCGACTAATCGTCAAACGCAACCAAGTGTTTTATCCGGGAACATATCAACTGCGACTGCAAATGTCTGCTGATTCAGCTTTGACCCTTCTCGCCGACCCTGGTTCGCTAAGCGTTAACCGGGTAACTATCAAAGAGGGCTTGCGCATCGGCCAAGTCTTCTCTGCACTCAGTAAAGCAACGTCGCTGCCAACCACCGATTTCGAGGCTTACCTGCACAAACCCGCCTCGTTAGGGGTGCCTGCGACTGAAGTCAGCATAGAAGGCTGGCTGTTCCCTGCAACATATAGTTTTGCTCCCGACCTGACAGCAAAAGATATCTTGAAACAAATGGTCACCCGCATGCTGCAAGAGCTAGATTCCCTAAACGTGGCCCCTGGTGACCGACACAACGTGGTTACGCTAGCTTCGGTAATTCAAGCTGAGGCTCGTTTGGCGCCAGATTTTTATAAAGTTTCTAGAGTTTTCATAAATCGAATTCACGTCGGCATGCCTTTGCAGTCAGATGCCACTGTCAACTATGGCGTTGGTGGAACAAAGATAACCACGACTGATGCCGCTAGGGCCGACCAAAACGGCTACAACACCTACGTTCATTCAGGCTTGCCGATTGGGCCGATAGGTGCCCCTGGTCACCGAGCACTAGACGCTGCTATAAACCCTGCTACAGGAACCTGGTTGTACTTTTGCACAGTCAACCTGACAACAGGCGAAACAGTTTTCAATACGACTCTCGCTGGCCACGAGCTTGCTGTGGCAAAATTTAGGGCATGGATGGCCGCTAACCCCGGCTGGAACGGTTAGTAATGCTCACTCGAAACTACGCGGTGCTCGGTTCTCCGATTGCTCATTCGAAATCACCGACGATTCACAAGGCCGCTTATCGTGTCTTGGGGCTGGAGTGGAACTACGAACGCCACGAGGTTGCCAAAGGCACGCTAAGAAGCTTTATTGAAGCCTTAGACGATTCATTCGTGGGTTTCAGTTTGACTATGCCTCTAAAAGAAGAAGCTGTGCGCTTCGCTGACCATCTCGACGAACCAGCGAGACTTACTGGTGCTGTGAATACCTTGGCTAAAACACAAAGCTTGAGCGGAACATCAGTTTGGCAAGGCTATAACACCGATGTTTTTGGCATTGTTCAAGCGGTGTCGCAGTCACCGGCATTTGTGGGAACAGTTGTAGCTCGCGAAATATCAGATGCGTTAGTAGTCGGCTCGGGGGCAACAGCAACTTCGGCCGTTGCAGCAATCAAACAGCTTGCGCCGAATGCAACCGTTTGGCTTTGGGCTCGCAATCACAAAACCCGTTCTGAGCTAAAGGAATTTGCAGAACAACTTGGTCTAAATGCAAAAATCTGTCGAAACTTCGCTAGGCGAGCGAAGCTAGCTGACCTGGTGATTTCAACTTTGCCGGCGCATTCACTCGATGATATTGCCCAGAAGCTTTTCAACTCGAAGCGATTCAAACCTAGCGGAGTGCTGTTAGACGTTGCTTATCAGCCTTGGCCGAGTCAAATAGCGCGGGCTTGGATTCAAAACGACAAGTCTGTGATTTCAGGCTTAGAGATGTTGATCTGGCAAGCGGTAGCGCAACTGCGCATCTTTGTGCAACAGTCGCCGTCTGACCCACTGCCTAACGAGGTTGCCGTGGTTGAGGCAATGAGGCACGACGCTGAGTTGAACACCGCTTAGCTTTTTGCTCGCTTTAGCTTGAAAATACTGCCATTGATAGCTGGCTAAAGGCTTTGTCTAACGGCGCGGCAGGTTAGAATTGACCCCATGTTGCGTTGGATTACCGCCGGAGAATCACACGGCCCAGAACTAGTTGCCATTGTTGAGGGCATGCCTGCTGGCGTGCCGATCACCACCTCAGAGGTTCAAGACGCTTTGGCGCGCCGTCGCTTGGGTTATGGTCGCGGTGCGCGCATGAAGTTTGAGCAAGACGTCGTCACCCTCAGCGGTGGAGTGCGTCACGGCCTAACTCAAGGTGGGCCGGTAGCGATTATTGTAGGCAACACCGAATGGCCCAAGTGGCAAGAAGTCATGTCAGCTGACCCAGTAGCAGCCGAAGCTCTTGCCGGCGCACGAGGCGAGGCGCTAACCCGCCCACGCCCCGGCCACGCAGATTTCACCGGAATGCAGAAATATGGCTTCTTAGACGCACGACCAGTTCTAGAGCGCGCAAGTGCACGTGAAACTGCAGCACGAGTTGCTTTGGGCGCTGTCGCGGCCAAGTTTTTGAATGCACTGGGCATGCAGTTGGTTACCCACACGGTGGGAATCGGCCCGATTGAGGCCCCTCGAGACGGCAAGTTGCCTGTTCCGAGCGACCTTGAATATCTCGACGCAGACCCGATGCGCGCCCTCGACCCTGAGGTTTCAGCAGCTATGGTTGCCGAGGTTGATGACTGTCATAAATCTGGCGACACTCTTGGTGGGGTTGTTGAAACTTTGGTTTACGGATGCCCTCCGGGCCTAGGCACCTACGTGCACTGGGACCGTCGTCTCGATGCTCAACTTGCCGCTGCCTTGATGGGTATTCAAGCGATCAAGGGCGTTGAAGTTGGTGACGGTTTTGAAACCGCTCGTCGTCGTGGATCAGTCGCACACGATGAGATTGTGCGCGATGCTAACGGCGTTGTGAATCGCCTAACTGACCGCGCTGGCGGCATAGAGGGTGGCATGTCGAACGGTGAGGTGCTGCGTGTTCGCGCCGCCATGAAGCCGATTTCAACTGTTCCAAAGGCATTGCAAACCATCGATGTGGCCACTGGCGAAGCCGCCAAGGCTCACCACCAACGAAGCGACGTATGCGCTGTGCCGGCGGCAGGCATTGTGGCCGAGGCCATGGTGGCCCTTGTAGTAGCGAATTCGGTGCTCGAAAAATTTGGTGGCGATTCTCTCGCCGAAACTAAGCGCAACCTAGAGGCTTACATGGCCAGCATTCCCGAAGTTTTGACTTCGTTCGACGGTCGCACCCCGAATAACTAGTCTGCGAACATGAACGAGGCTAACGAGAATCATCACGAGCTCAGCAAGCCGATTGTGCTGGTTGGGCCGATGGGCGTTGGCAAAACAACTGTTGGCAAAAAACTTGCCAAGGTGCTGAGAATGCCTTTCATCGACACTGACGCCTTAGTGGTTGCCGAACATGGCGACATCTCAACGATTTTTGAAACTGCAGGTGAAGCGGTTTTTCGAAACTTTGAAGAGCAGGCGGTCGAAGTTGCTATGCAGCAACCGGCAGTTATCGCCACTGGCGGGGGAGCCGTGCTCAGTGAGTTGACTCGCAGTCGACTCAAAGGCGCCAAAGTTATTTATCTCTCGAGTGACGGGCGCCACATGGGTGCGAGACTAGCAAAAGGTTCACGCCCGCTCATCAAAAATGGCCTTGAAGACTGGCGCAAAATCTATGACAAGCGAAAACCAACCTATGAAGAAGTAGCTGACTTCACAATCTTGATTTCAAATTTGAGTCTGTCTGCAACGATTGCAAAAATCCAGGAAATTCTCACCTCAATCGATGCCCTTTCTCAAGAAACGCAGCTGCTCGAAGGGACCACATTTTTTACCTATAAGCCGATGCATCAAGCTGTGGAAGTCGTCCAAAGCGCTTTGA
>CAIYTL010000250.1 GCA_903929105.1 uncultured Micrococcales bacterium
AGGCACTTTGATGAAATCATGAGCCCCAAATCACCCCCGATGCTCAAGCATCACAGCCTAGCCATAAGCGCAAAAGCATCAGTTGGCAAAATTTATGAAGCCATGGATCGCCGAAGCCACACAACGAAAACCTTGCTGTTACCAAAGCGACGCCTCGCCTGGGTTTCCCTTTTGTCTGCGCAGCTCAACCCAGTGCGTCTTCGATCTGGTCGAATCGGTCTCATCGGCAAAATCGACGCTTTCGCAGAACTGTCGAAGGCTACGCGACCACCTTCGGGCAGACGCCGGCTTTCCGTTGGGCTTGCTGCACTGATTTTCACGGTGTCGCTTGTGGTGTTGCTTGCGTTGGTGTTTCGTCAAACCAGCCTTAAGACATCTGGTGATTCTAATAGTGGGCTCACATCAGCGGCTCGAGGCGGGTCATCGGGCAGCACTAGCTCTGGCAGTAGCGTTGACGCGCAACACTGCGATTTTGAAAACGCGCTGCAGAACACAGCGAGTGCGCGCAAGCTCTATCTGCTCAAGGTTGATCTAGCGAACAGGTTTCATGCGCGGTTTAATCTGCAGTCGCCAATCGGTGGGGTAGCCAAAGGCAAGGCGAAAGCCTGCAAAGCATCTTTTGATGTGACTTTCGTTCGAGACCAGCTGGGCTGGCACCTAAACGATGTTTCGAAAGACTAGATGCCTAGATTCGCTGTGAAGTTGCCTGCTTCTAGTCGAGCCTTGACTTCAACCAAGTAACGAGATGCATCTGCGCCGTCGATATTCCTGTGGTCATACGACAGTGCAAGGTAAACCATGTGGCGAATCGCGATTGAATCTTGACCAGAAGCATCGGTTACAACAACCGGGCGTTTAGTTACGATGCCGGTGCCGAGAATTGCTGACTGAGGCAAAAAGACCACAGGAGTGTCGAACAATGCTCCACGTGACCCAGTGTTGGTCAGGGTGAAGGTGCCACCCGATAGCTCGTCAGGCTTAAGTTTGTTTTCACGAGTTCTCGCTGCTAGATCTGCAATCTGCTGTGCAATCTGAGCAAGTGTCAGCGATGACACGTCTCTAATCACTGGGGTTAGCAGTCCGCGCTCGCTGTCTACGGCAAAGCTCATGTTCTCGGTCGGGTGATAAACGATGTTCTCACCTTCGATGCTCGAGTTGATCTTTGGGTTGCTGCGCAATGCTTCGGCGGCGGCCAGAGCAAAGAAAGGCATGAAGTTCAACTTGATGCCGGTGGCCTGCACAAATGCAGGTTGAACCTTTGCACGCAAGTTTGCGATGTTTGTCACATCAACCTCGACCACGCTGGTCAGCTGGGCTGACGAAGTCATTGACGCGACTGCGCGCTCAGCAAGAACTTTGCGCAGACGTGACATCGGTTCAGTGGTTCCCCGAAGTGCTGAATCTGCAACGACGTGTGCAACTGGCGATGCTGCAGTGTGACCTGGGGCAGCCACCGAGTGCCCGGCTGCCAATACGTCTTCACGACGAATTCGTCCGCCAACGCCGGTGCCTGAAACCTTAGCAAGGTTGATTCCGTTTTCTGAAGCAAGCTTGCGCACTAGTGGTGTCACATAGCTGGCATCTGACGCCGAAGTGGCTGCAACCACCGGTGCCTGTGCAACTGGCGCTGCAACTACCGCAGCAGGAATAACAGGTGCGGTAACAACAGGGGCAACAGGTGCTGCGACAACAGGGGGCGAAACCACAGGCGCAACCGGTGCAGCAACCACTGGTGCTACTGGCGCGGCAGGAGCAGCTGCTGGAGCTGCAGGGGCCTGAGTTGGGGCAGCTGCGGCGGCATCTGATGACACGACGGCAAGAACTGCGCCAACGGCGACAGTTTCATCTTCTTGCACGAGAATCTGCTGAAGCACGCCTGCTACTGGTGAAGGGATCTCGGTATCCACTTTGTCAGTTGATACCTCAACTAACGGCTCGTCGATAGCCACAGTGTCGCCGACTTTCTTAAGCCAACGGGTCACGGTGCCTTCGGTAACGCTTTCACCTAGCGCTGGAAGAACTACTTCACTCATTTTGCTGCTCCTTAGTGCGGGTTAAAGTCTATGCGTGTG
>CAIYTL010000251.1 GCA_903929105.1 uncultured Micrococcales bacterium
CTCTGGTTGGCGTGAAATCGGCGGCGCAATTGCGCGCAAGCTAAGCGATGTTGAGTCGATTGTGATCGATTTTGGCATCGAAGACCCTGAAGTTCTTGCTGAATTTGTAGAAGGCTTGTTGCTGGGCGCTTATGAACCAAAGACTTTTAAAACAGCAAAATCCAACTTCGCCTTGAACCAAATCACCGTGGTTTCTAGTCTGAAATTGAGCAAGGATGCCCTCTTGCGCGCCGAGACGATAGCCCGCGCGGTGCACGACACCCGTGACCTCACTAACTTGCCTGCCAACCACTTGCATCCCGCTGACCTAGCAAAGGCTGCCCAGAAGGCTGCAGAAGGTATCGAGTCGCTTTCTGTGAAGGTTCTCGACGAAAAACAGTTGATAGCCCAAGGATTTGGCGGAATCTCAGCAGTTGGTGCGGGAGCCAAGCATCCGCCGCGTTTGGTTCACTTGAGCTATCGGCCTAAAGGTGCAAAGAAGCACCTGGCCCTGGTTGGCAAAGGCATCACTTTTGACACCGGTGGTTTGAGCCTGAAGCCTGCTGCTTCAATGCTGGGCATGAAATATGACATGACTGGCGCGGCTGTAGTACTTCACGCCATCGTGGCTATTGCTCAACTTGGTCTAAAGCTCGATGTCGATGCCTACATGTGCATCGCTGAGAACATGCCTTCTGGTTCAGCAACTAGACCCAACGATGTCATCACGCTGCGCAACAAAAAAACTGTTGAAGTGATCAACACTGATGCCGAGGGCCGACTAGTTCTAGCTGATGGACTTTCGCTTGCAAGTGAGTTAAAACCAGACCTGATTGTTGACGTTGCAACGCTAACGGGAGCGGTAACGGTGGCTCTTGGGCTTCGCACAGCCGGACTTATGGGAACAACAGACGGCGTGATTGCTGTAGAAAATGCGGCGGCTGCGGCGGCAGAGCCAGTATGGGTGCTTCCGATGCCGATTGAGCTAAAACAAAGTTTGAGTTCAGATATCGCCGATCAAGCGAACGCAAAGTTCGGTGCAAACGGCGGCACGATTCTAGGCGCGTGGTTCCTCAGCGAGTTTATTGGCACTGATAAAGACGGCGCTCCTCTAGCCTGGGCTCATTTAGACATTGCGGGTGTCGCAGACAACGAGGGGGCTGGCTACGGTTTCACCCCTAAAGGCGGCACGGGAGCAGTTGTGCGCACATTATTAGAACTTGCTGAAAGCATGTAACGCCAACTGAGTTCATTGGGTGCATCTGACATGCAACGGTAGTAAAGTTGAGATTGAGTTTCGGTGAAAATAGGGAGTAAATAAGTGGCTGACCACAATTTTGATGTCGTTATTCTAGGCGGCGGAAGCGGTGGCTACGCAGCTGCACTTCGCTCGGCACAGTTAGGCAAGAGCGTTGCACTAATTGAGAAAGACAAGCTCGGTGGCACCTGCTTGCACCGCGGTTGTATTCCAACAAAGGCTCTCTTGCACTCAGCCGAAGTGGCCGACGTAACTCGTGAAGCAGCCAATTTTGGCGTTAGCGCTAACTTGGTTGGCATCGACATGCCTGCAGTGAACAAGTATCGCGACGGCATCGTCGACCGTTTGTACAAAGGTTTGAGCGGACTCGTTGCTTCGAAGAACATCACTCTAGTTGGAGGCGAAGGTCGCCTTGTTGGCCCTAAAACTGTTCAGGTCGGCGACGACACCTACACCGGCGCAAACGTAGTTTTAGCAACCGGGTCTTACTCACGCTCGCTACCAGGCTTGCAAATCGGTGGCCGTGTGATCACTTCAGAGCACGCGCTACAGCTTAATTTTGTTCCGAACAAAGCAATCGTTCTTGGTGGCGGCGTCATCGGCGTTGAATTCGCATCTATCTGGAAGTCTTTCGGAACAGACGTAACTATCATCGAGGGTCTTCCTCACCTAGTTCCAAACGAAGATGAAGCCGTTAGCAAGGGCTTAGAACGCGCGTTCCGCAAGCGCGGCATCGACTTCAAACTCGGCGTGCGATTTGCCGGCGTAGAGCAGAGCGAGCACGGCGTTGTCGTCTCTCTAGAAGACGGCACCAAGCTCGAAGCGGAGTTGCTCTTGGTAGCAGTTGGTCGTGGGCCAAACACCGCAGGTTTGGGCTATGAAGAACAAGGCGTTGCCATGGACCGCGGATACGTTTTAACCAACGATCGCCTTCAGACCAATTTGCCAGGCGTTTACGCAGCCGGCGACATCGTTCCAGGCTTGCAGCTTGCGCACCGCGGTTTTCAGCAGGGCATCTTCATTGCCGAAGAAATCGCTGGTATGAACCCTGCAGTTATCGATGAAACTGGAATTCCGAAAGTTACCTACTGTGAACCAGAAGTAGCTTCGGTGGGTCTTTCAGAGGCCAAGGCAGCCGAAACCTATGGCGCCGAAAACATTTCAACCTATGAATACAACCTAGGTGGCAACGGCAAGAGCCAGATTCTTGGCACCGCAGGTTTCATCAAGCTTGTGCGTCGCAACGACGGCCCCGTTATCGGCGTTCACATGATCGGTTCGCGTGTTGGAGAGCAAATCGGAGAAGCTCAACTAATTGTCAACTGGGAGGCCTACCCAGAGGACGTAGCAACTTTAATTCACGCCCACCCGACCATGAACGAAGCCATCGGCGAAGCCCACTTGGCGCTTGCCGGCAAGCCACTTCACGCTCACGCATAATCACATTTTTAACCAGGAGTAAGTAACAGATGAGTCAGAACGTAACCCTTCCAGCCCTAGGTGAAAGCGTCACCGAAGGCACAGTGACCCGTTGGCTAAAGAAGGTTGGCGACACTGTTGCAATCGACGAGCCTTTAGTTGAAGTTTCGACTGACAAGGTTGACACTGAGATTCCTTCACCGGTTGCAGGTGTAATCGAACAGATCTTGGTTCAAGAAGACGAAACTGTTGAAGTGGGCGCTGTTCTTGTCATCATCGGTGACGGCTCTGGTGCTGCCGCGCCGTCAGCCCCAGCAGCACCTGTCGCGGTTGAAGCACCTGTAACCGCACCTGCTGCAGTTGCACAGGCACCTGTTGTAGAGGCACCAGTTGCTCAGGCGCCTGTGGTTTCTGCTCCTGCACCAGCACCTGCAGCTGCTCCAATCGCATATGTGCCTCCTGCACCGATCGTTCCAGTGATTGCTCCTGCGCCAGTGATTGCTCCTGCGCCAGTGGTTGCTGCTGCACCAGTAGCTGCAGCCCCTACATCGCCTGCACCGGCAAGCGACGCAGGCTATGTCACTCCCCTAGTGCGCAAACTTGCATCAGAGTCGGGCATCGACTTGAGCACAGTATCGGGCACCGGAGTCGGCGGTCGCATTCGTAAAGACGACGTAATCGCAGCCGCAACCAGCAGTAGCCCCGTAGTTGCTTCTCAGACTTTCACCGCAGCTGCCGATTCGCCGCTGCGTGGAACTAGTGAATCAATGAGTCGCCTTCGCAAGGTTCTAGCAGAACGTGCAGTTGCCTCGATGCAGCAGACCGCCCAGCTAACGACCGTTGTTGAAGTTGACGTCACCAAGATCGCACAGTTGCGCCAACAGGCTCAGGCGCAGTTCGTTGCGAAAACCGGTGGCAAGTTGAACTTCATGCCGTTCTTCGCATTGGCTGCAGCCGAGTCACTTCGAGTGCACGCGAAACTCAACGCAAGCATCGAGGGTGATGTTGTCAACTACCACCCAACTGAGAACATTAGCTTTGCTGTTGATACCGAGCGTGGCCTATTGACTCCAGTTCTTCGTGATGCTTCGAAATTGACAATCGCACAGATTGCCCAGCAAATCGCCGACCTTGCTACTCGCTCGCGTTCAAACAAGTTGATGCCAGACGAACTTGGTGGCGGCACCTTCACTTTGACCAACACCGGCTCAAGAGGCGCTCTTTTTGACACTCCTGTCGTGTTCTTGCCGCAGGTTGCAATTCTTGGCACCGGTATTGTTGCCAAGCGTCCAGTTGTAGTAACTGCGGCCGATGGTTCTGAAGCCATTGCAATTCGCAGCATGGTCTACCTTGCTTTGTCTTATGACCACCGCCTAGTTGACGGTGCCGACGCTAGCCGATTCTTGGTTGATGTTAAAAACCGTTTAGAGGCCGCAGACTTCGGCTCAGTATTGGGCATTTAGCTTCAAACAGAAACACCGCCTGCGCTTCGGCCTGGCGGTGTTTTCATTTAATGCCTGCAAAGGTCCAGTGGCCATCGATTAGCTCGAATGTAGCTTCAATAGATCTCGAGTAACCTCCAACTCGAAACTCTACAAGTTCTGTGCCACCAAGGCTTACGCGTTTCAATAGAGTGACCTCGCGATTGACTCGAACTAGCGAGTCAAGCGCAACGTCTGGATCAAAACGAGCATAAA
>CAIYTL010000252.1 GCA_903929105.1 uncultured Micrococcales bacterium
GGTTTGGCCGACAGCGCCAGCGCGCGCGAGCATGCGCAAGAGCTGCTCGCCCTCGCCAAAAACTAGCGGGCCGCAGGGCATCCGTCGAAATTAAAGCCACACCAATATTCGCGCCACGCCGAGGGGTATAGGCGCGCGAATGTTAAGCTTTAATTCCATGGCAGATGCAATGGAACCCGGCAAGACTCGTCACATTTTCGTCACCGGAGGTGTTGCGTCTTCGCTTGGCAAGGGCCTAACGGCCTCTAGTTTGGGCAATCTGCTCAGCGCACGTGGTTTGCACGTGGTTATGCAAAAACTCGACCCTTATTTGAACGTCGACCCCGGCACAATGAACCCGTTTCAGCACGGTGAAGTTTTTGTTACCGAAGACGGCGCCGAGACCGACCTTGACATTGGTCACTACGAGCGTTTTCTTGACATCAACTTGGCGCAGTCGGCCAACGTAACCACCGGCCAGATTTATTCGACCGTGATTGCGCGCGAGCGCCGCGGTGATTATTTGGGTGACACCGTTCAGGTGATTCCTCACATCACCGACGAGATCAAGCGCCGCATGCGTTTGCAGGCTCACCAAACCCCAGCGCCTGACGTAATCATCACCGAAATCGGTGGCACCGTTGGTGACATTGAGTCGCAGCCGTTTATTGAGGCTGCCCGTCAGGTGCGCCACGATGTTGGTCGCGACAACGTCTTTTTTGTGCACGTTTCACTCGTGCCATATCTTGGCCCTTCGGGCGAGCTCAAGACCAAGCCAACCCAGCACTCCGTTGCGACCCTACGTTCGATTGGTATTCAGCCCGACGCCATCGTTTGCCGCAGCGACCGCGCTTTGCCTGAAAGCATTAAAAAGAAGATCGCTCTGATGTGCGACGTTGACATCGAAGCAGTGGTTAACGCTGCCGATGCGAGCAGCATCTATGACATTCCGACCGTGCTAAACAACGAGGGCCTCGACAGCTACATTGTGAAGGCACTGGGGTGGACCGACCAGGCGACCGAAGTTGACTGGACCCGCTGGAGCAGCGTGCTCGACGCAGTTCACGAGCCAAACCACGAGGTAACTATTGGTTTGGTTGGCAAATACATCGACCTACCAGATGCTTACCTGAGTGTGACCGAGGCCCTTCGCGCTGGAGGTTTCGCTCACAAAACCAAAGTCAAGCTCAAGTGGGTTGCTAGCGACCTTTGCGAAACCGCTGAGGGTGCCTATGACGCACTTAGCGACGTTGACGGCATTTGTGTTCCAGGTGGTTTTGGTGTGCGCGGCATCGAAGGCAAGCTTGGCGCTTTGCGTTTTGCTCGCGAAAACAAGATTCCTGCGCTTGGCCTCTGCCTTGGCCTGCAGTGCATGGTTATTGAATATGCGCGCAACGTCGCCGGCATCGAAGGCGCGAGCTCGAGCGAGTTCGACCCTGAGGCCAAACACCCGGTGATTGCGACCATGGCTGAGCAGATTAACATTTTGGATGGCGGCGACCTCGGCGGCACCATGCGCTTGGGCACCTACACCGCGGCACTAAAGCCAGGGTCGATTGTTGAAGAGCTTTATGGCGCAAACACCGCCGACGAGCGCCACCGCCACCGCTATGAGGTTAACAACAGCTATCGCGACCAGATCGGTGCCGCCGGTTTGGTGTTCTCGGGCACATCGCCTGACAACAGCTTGGTTGAGTTCGTTGAGTTGCCTCGCGAGGTTCACCCGTTCTATGTTGCAACTCAAGCTCACCCTGAGTTCAAGTCACGCCCAACCAGCGCTCACCCGTTGTTCCGCGGCCTTATCGAAGCAGCTCTTGTTCGTCAGAACCAGAGTGTTCTTGTCGAGACCGAAGACGGCGAATAGCCCGAAAGTGCGCATCAGTTGATTGAAGATCGGCCTGTTGATTACCCCATCACTAAGAGTGAGGTGGCTTTCGAAGGGCGCATCTGGAACGTGTTGCGTGAAAGTTTTGAATACCCTTCGGGTTCGTTGACGCGCGAGTTTGTCGCACACACTGGCGCGGTTGCAGTTGTAGCAACCGA
>CAIYTL010000253.1 GCA_903929105.1 uncultured Micrococcales bacterium
AATTTGCCATCTAGCATCTTGAAAATTCCATAATACCCATCGTGAGAAACCAGAAAGCCGTAAAAATGTTTGTTATCCTGAACCCGACAAATGGCGCCATAAACATCATCGGTCGAACCATTGAAAGCTACGCAAAGCGATTTGGTTACGGCGTGGTGCGCGATTTCACAGGGCACGGAATCGGCGAAGCGTTTCACTCGGGCCTCGTTATTCCACACTATGACAGCGCGCCCGATTATGCCACCGAGATGCAGGTGGGCATGGTGTTCACAATCGAGCCGATGCTCACACTTGGAACACATAAGTGGAACATGTGGAACGACGGCTGGACTGTCGTTACTGCAGACAAAAGCATCACGGCACAGTTTGAGCACACACTGGTTGTGACCGAAACTGGTGCCGAAATATTGACACTGCCTTAGCCAAAACAGGTTAACCCGTAATGGTTTGAGAGTGTCTGCGCCCAGTGTCAATGTGCAATAACTAGAGTGAAAACATGGCTAAGCGCGCAATAGGAATCGACATCGGTGGAACCGGAATTAAAGGCGCACTGGTTGATGTTAAAAAAGGCGTTCTGCTGAGTGATCGAGTCCGCTTCGAGACTCCAGATGGCGGTCGCCCAAATGACATCGCACAAGTGGTTTCTAACCTTATTTCGCAAATCGAAGGCTCAAGAGACTCGATGCCGGTTGGTATCTGTTTTCCGGCGGTCGTTCAGCACGGCCGAACAATGTCTGCCGCTAACATTTCGAAAGAATGGATCGGTTTCGATGCCGACGGGCTTTTCGAACGCAAGTTGGGGCGCCACGTGCATGTGGTGAATGATGCAGACGCAGCCGGTGTAGCCGAAATCAAGTTTGGCGCCGGAGCATCCGAAAAGGGTTTAGTCATTATGACCACCTTGGGCACAGGAATCGGTAGCGCCCTTTTTATTGACGGCCGCTTAGTTCCGAACGCTGAGCTCGGTCACCTAGAAATCGACGGCGTCGACTACGAATCGCAGGCAGCGTTTTCAGCTAAGGAACGTGAAAACCTAAGTTTTGAGCAGTGGGCACAGCGACTGCAAAAATACTACTCACGCCTAGAGGCGCTTTTCTCGCCTGACTTAATAATTGTTGGTGGCGGCGTCTCGAAGCAGCACGAGCAATTTTTGCCACTACTCAATCTAAAAACTCGCATAGTTCCAGCTCTAAAAAGAAACAATGCTGGCATTCTAGGTGCGGCTGCTTTAGCTTTCAAAAACAGCGAAGATTAGCGGATGGGTCGGCCGATACGCCGGGTTTTGTACCCTCACGGGTGACGATCATCTATCTACGAATGCCGTTACCGACACCCTCTAGCGGCCTACCCGAGGGCTAAGCGAGCAGCCTGAGCCCTCTGTCTGACCTTGCTCCAAACGAGGTTTACATAGCCACGCTAGTCACCTAGCGCGCTGGTGGTCTCTTGCACCACCGTTTCACCCTTACCGCATTGCTGCGGCGGTCTACTTTCTGTTGCACTTTCTCGCGGTTTGCACCGGGTGGGTGTTACCCACCGTTTTGCTCTGCGGAGCCCGGACGTTCCTCGTCAGCTTGCGCTGCCGCGATCGTCTAGCCGGCCCATCCGCTCTTAAGCCTACTGCTTTGACCGATGCGCGTAAATTAGTCGGCCAAGTGAGCAGTCGCGTTGATCGCTAAGACCTCGGCCGTTTCGTTGCCCCAGAATCGAACAATCGAGATAGAGCATGGCGAAATCTGCGGCCGCCAATAAGACGAAATTCCAGCTTCAAAAGCCGCCCGAATGAAACCTCGAGTGGGCATGACGTGACTAACCACAACCACTGTTTCGCCAGGGTGAGCTAAGAATATTCGATCGCGAGCAGCCGCCACGCGCGCGTCAAAATCAATCAGCGCCTCACCGCCGGGTGGGCTAACCTGCCATGAGCCTCGCCACTGCTCGAATAACTCGGGGTATGCACTGCGTGCCTCATCATTCGTCAGGCCATCCCATGCGCCAAATGAGATTTCACTGAGATCTTCGTCAGTTGTTGGCGTGACAGATAATGATGAGCCAATAATGTTCGCAGTCTCGTGAGCCCGAAGCACTGGTGAACAGATAATCGCGGTGGGCGCCTTAATGTGGGCCCACGGGCCAGTCCGACCGATTTGACTGACAGCCTTGGCCACACGTGCCGCGTCATCACGACCAGCGGGTGACAATGGCGGATTTTCGCCACCTCTGCCCGAAATGCGCTTTGATTCGGTTAGCGCGGTTCTGCCATGTCGAACCAAAATGATCGTTGTGAGCTGCGCTGTAACACCACCCGGTGCACGAACCGATGATGGTAACTCGGCGTTGAACTCTGCAACAGCGGCCATTGGCGTTGAAACCGTCGCCGCTAACTCGCCGTGATTGGAATCAGTTGCTATGAACCGAATGCTATCGGCACGTTCATCCATGGCCTTGTTGGCAAGCGCGTCGGCTCGATTGTTGATTTCACGGGGAATCCACTGATAGCTTTTGACTCGCCCTACTGCCAAAGCCCTTGCTTGAGCGGCTAGATCACGCATGTCGGCGTGCTTGATTTGCCAACGACCCGACATTTGCTCGATCACGAGCTTCGAGTCCATGCGCACCGAAACTGTTGCTTCTGCGTCGAGTTTTTGACACGCCTCGAGCGCCGCAATGAGGGCGGTGTATTCGGCAACATTGTTCGTGGCGATTCCGATGAATCGAGCAATCTCAACTAACACTTCGCCGCTGCTGGCCTCGATAACAACCGCACCTGAACCAGCTGGGCCGGGGTTTCCGCGAGAGCCGCCATCGGCTTCAACGATGAACTTGGTCAAATCAGCTTCTAACTAATAGAGCTGAACAGTCAGGGCAATTCGCAAACTCTTCAGCAGGTAGGCCGATTATCGCCTCGTAGGCGCTTGCCCCAAGTGATATGTGGCAGGCGCCACAGTCTCGGCCTACTAATCGACCGATGGGCACACCGCGAGATAGTAGCTTTGTGTAACGCTCTAGATGCTCTGGCACGATGCGCGCCTTCAATGTGTTGAACTCCTGCAAAAGCAGCGATCCAGCCGACTGAAGCTTCATGGCCTCTTTTTGACCAGCAGATTCCAAATTTGCCAACTCTGAGTCGCACTTCGATTTGCGGGCGGTTATGTCGGCTAAGGTTGCCTGAGCTTGTTCCTGCTGCTCAATAACAATCAACGTGATGTCTTCGAGCTCAGATTGGCGTTTTGCCAGCGATAGCAATTCATTTTGAATCCCTTGGGCATCTTTTGAAGAGGCTGTTGAATTCAGGCGCTCAGTATTGCGAGCGACGCGCTGTTCAACTAGCGATAAATCTTCATTAGCCCGCTTGAGTTCCAGCTCTACAGACTCCAGAGCGTTATGAGCGGTAATCAGTTCGTTAGCCAAAAGCAACTGCTCGGCACGCTTAGCCTCAAGTTCAGAAGAGTTTGCGATTGCAGTGATTTCAACTCGGGTGCGCTCGATTTCGGTTGCAAGAGTGTGCAAGTGAAGCAGATCTTGCTGTTGATTTTGTGTTGCTTTCATGTTGCTCCCGGCTTAGCTATTGAGTTAGAACGAAATCAAAGGGGTCAGTGCGCAAATCGCACACGTCAAAAACTACCTCTGGGTGCAGCTGCGTTAGTCGCTTTGCTGCCACATCCAGCCAAAGCCACTCAGACGCCCAGTGTGACACATCGATTAGAGCAAGCCGATCGGCTGTGACCAAAGCTGCCTCACGCGCCTCTTGAACAATGTGGTGGCGCAAGTCAGAGGTGACATAGACCTGTGCCCCAGCGGCAGCCGCCTCGGCTATGAACGAGTCGCCTGCTCCCCCGCACACGGCAATGTTTTGCACCAGCTGAGTGTAATCGCCGGCAACGCGAACCCCAGTGGCTGTTGCGGGCAAAACGGCAGCAATCGTTCGAGCAAAGTCGCCGAGAAGCATGGGTTCAACCAACTGACCAATTCGCCCGTGGCCGATACCCGGCGAGGCACTAGCGACTAGAGGAACTGCATTTTTGATTCCCAATGCCGCAGCGAATGTGGCCGAGACGCCGTCGCCAACAATGTCTGCGTTTGTGTGGGCAGCAAAAATAGCCAATCTGCTCTTGATGGCTTGCGCTAAAACAGCACCTTTAGCGGTGCTCTCAGAAACGCTGGTGATTCCGCGAAGCAAAAACGGATGATGTGCCAACACCAAATCATAATTGCCAGCTGCCTCAGAAATTACCTCAGCAGTAACGTCTATCGTGAGCAAAACGCGTGCGATGTCGGCCGACTCGCTGCCCGCAACTAAACCGGGGGCATCCCATGATTCTGCACCAGCAGCAGGCCACAAATTCTCGAATGTGCCTAAAAGTTCAGAAAGCTTCGTCATTTATATCACGGAATCTGCCGAGTTAGAGAGGTTCGCTATTTGTTCGATTTCTGATGTGATGAGCACATCGCGAAGTTCGTAACGACGAGATTCAATAGACAAAACTTCAGCCTCTTGGCGCTTGATTCGTGGCACGCCAAGACAAAGTACACATAGAACGCCAATAGCAAAAGCAGCGGCAATGCCCAAGTTGCTTTGGGCCCAAAAAGCGGGGCTCACAGAATGGCGAGCTAAGAAACCTACCCAACCGAACTCGGTCAAGCTGCTAGATAGCATTCCTAGACCCAGAGCGCTCGCCACCACCCAACCGATTAGGTTGGTTAGGTTGTAGTTGCCATAAAAACCGTAGCTCCGAGTTAAAGAAATGTCATGATAGGCGATGCGACGCATCAGGCTATCTGCCGAGAAAATACCGAGCCAGGCTGCTACCGGAACCGAAAGAACTAGAGCGTAGTCTCGCAGGTTAAACAACAGCCCCTGGGTGCTATAAAAATGCCAGCCGGCGAGTGAAATGGCAACAAAAGCTAACGCAAGAAATATGCGAACCCACGGGCCCGAGAGCCTTGAATAGATTCCGCGAACTGCGAGCCTAGTCGACCTGAGCTCGAGTGCCGCAAGCAACAAGGTGACAGCCGCGAAAATGCCATAGGCATAGGGTTCAGCTGCCTCAGGAACAATTGATGAGAACCCTAGAAGTTCACGCTGCGCCGGAACGTTTTCTAGCAAGATCAGTGTTGCCACTGCGATTGAACTTGGCACGGCAAACAAAATGAGGCTCGACCAAGCTATTACGAAAGATCCCTTAGTTGACTTTTTTAATAAACTGGCGAAATCTGCGCCACTGCTTGACCAAACAGACCCCATTGCGGCGAACAAAATAGCTGAAGCTCCCAGTGTCAAAGGCCATGAACTAAGCGCCTCGAACTTTATTTGTAGCTTCGAAGATGCCAGTTGAACGGCTAGAGCCGCAACCACCGCCAAACTCGCTATAACGCCGACAAAGAAGTTCAAGAACTTGATGTATCTGAGTTTTATGAACGAAGTTATAGCAACTAAAAATACAGCCACACCAATGATCAACTGCCAAAGAGCCACTGAGACGGGGCCGACTGCCCAACGAGTAGCAGTGGCACCTTCAACCGACCAACCTGAAATCGCGTTTTGGCTGGCAACAACTAGCAACAGAACCATGACTGAGGCAGAGGTCAGTTTCAAAAGAGCAAAAAATGCCGCCGGCACGCGAGCACCGAAGACACCAAAAGTAGCTCTTGAGACCACGAAGGTTGGCAAACCGGCACGTTTTCCGGCTATAGCGCCAGCAGTGGTCGTCGCAAATGCCGCAAAACTTGCCAAGACGAAGGCAACCACAGATTCCGTCAAACTCAAACCCAGCGAGTGC
Organism: uncultured Micrococcales bacterium; assembly: GCA_903929105.1. Classification (GTDB taxonomy): domain Bacteria; phylum Actinomycetota; class Actinomycetes; order Actinomycetales; family Microbacteriaceae; genus Rhodoluna. Next base: position 5,778 of record CAIYTL010000253.1, read on the forward strand.
ACATAAACTGCCAAAACCACAGGCAAAACCGAGCCTCCGATTGGCAACCAATTAAAAAACAGCGCGCTCGCGCCCTGATTGGTTTTAGGGCCGTGAGCAGTTGATACAACCGACTTGGCATCGTCTAAGAAATCAGCTGAAGATTTCGGATCAA
>CAIYTL010000254.1 GCA_903929105.1 uncultured Micrococcales bacterium
CTGCGCCAAAATTTGCCACAGCCCCAAATCTAAAGGCTCGGCGTTGAGCTCATTCAAAAAAGTTAGTCCCAGCCCACCAACTCTGCGCCCATCGGTTGTGAACGGCACACAGACAAAACTCTTGCCCGGCGCGGCGCGATCAATCAGGTGCGGATACTTGTCAACATATTCTTGCCAACTCGAATAGACCTGAATCTCGCCGGTGCGAATCGTGTCGGTGATTGCCATTGGATGCCAGAGTGACGGCCGGTCATCGGGTGAACGGCGCTCGGGCGGGTATCCCCAACTGCCTACCATCGTGATTTTGCCGTCGGCGGCAAGAACGGCCAAATAGGTGGCAGCGACTTCGTAGTTTTTTAGAACATCGTTTGCCAGTAGGTCACAAAACTCGTCGGGGTCGCTAGAAATCGCCATGGCGTTCAGCAGGCGCGAAACGATGGCCAGCTCATTCGCATTGGTCGTCATTTAGCTCACCCCTGAAGTTCAGATTAGCCGATTTTTAAATCACGGATGCCCGCCTAGCCCACCAAAGTTTCGGTCGACTAAACGGGCATCTCGAACTAAGTTTTTGCTAGTTGGTGCCTGCGAGCAAAGGTGCCAAGACTCCCGAGAAAACTTGCCAGGCGAGCAGTGTCTTTGCCACGAGACTGAGGGTGATGTATGAACGCTCGCCCTGCAGGTAGCTGCGCCATTTGCCGACCTGCTTGTATTGCAACCACTGGTTTAGCGCAAAGGTGTTGAACAGAACAAAGATTGAAACCATGATGCCGATTACAAAGCCTGGCACTTTTGCGTCGTTGGTTGAGCCTGGCTGAATGGTCAAAACGAACACGCCGATCCAAGGCACGATGCCAACCATCGAACCAAAGATGAATGGCAAGAGTTTGTTGGTGCCCGGTACCTCGTATTTTTCTTGAAGCGCACCAAACAGAATCATCGCGGCGTTGACCGCAAAAATCGCGATTAGCGCTGTGAAGTCGGTGACTCCAACCAGCTGGGCAATCAAAAAAATCATGATGGATGAACTGAGCGAATACTCGGTCCATCTGAAATAGTTGTGGTTCGCTTTTAGCCCGTTCGAGTACCGCCCAAAGAAGGCCGGTGTCGACACTAAAAAGTGAAAAATTGCGCTCAGCAGCAAGAAGCCAATTAGGCCATAGCCCATGTTGACTTTGAACAGCTCGACGCGCTCAGGTGCGATCGGTGATCCCGGAGGGCCGGCCATGTAGTCTGCAGTGACCGGAAACTCGGCTTGGGCTTTGAGCGAAACGATGATGAACACCATTGCCAACGCCTGCAACAGGTGAGCGGCACCGGCCACTAGGTTGTAGGTTCTAAGCCTCTTGATTTGCTCGTCAACCGAGCGTTCGATTTTTGCCATTGCTAAACCCCTTTGTTTTCTGACTTTAGACCTGACTAGGCCTTAGCCCTAATCTAGCGTTTATGAGGGCAAAAGTGCCGTGTTAGCCTTTCGTAATGACAAAATCACCACACCTAAGCGTTTGGTTTGCCGCAACCGCCGTTATCTTTTTTGCTCGAGCAGCCA
>CAIYTL010000255.1 GCA_903929105.1 uncultured Micrococcales bacterium
AGCCTTTTTGCTGACTCTGATTTGGTTTGGCGTCGTTCTGCGACTTGCGCCTAAATCAGTGCTTAGCTTCGGCGTAAAACCTGTGGTTTTGCCTGTTCCGGCTCTTTTTGCAGCGTATTCATTGGTGGACTTCGAGTGGCCGCTAAACGTTGTAACAGGTGGAACAAACCATGTGGCTGCCCGAGCTTATGACATGCCATACCTTCAGCTGCTACTTTCGGGCTCGACACTGACATTGCTTTTTATATGGCGTTGGATCGTGCGTAAAAATGACCTGCAGCTCGGTGTAATGGTTTCTGGGCTCATCGTTTGGGCGACAGGTTCATACAACGCCTTGGGCCTTCAAACGCAAACCCAATATGCATTGTGGGCTTCTATTCTGGTTATTCCTGCTGGCCTGCTGCTGCTCGACAGTCTTCTCACGCGAAAAGCATTTTCGACTTTTGTTGCCCTGACACCATTGCTGGTTTCGTCTTGGCTTTTCGCGGCTGCAATCATCAACGACGCCAACTCACCTTATGGTTTATGGCATCTAGTGCTACCTGCGGTGGCATTCGCTTTGGCAACGTTGGTGCTAGCTAAACTCAAAGCACTAAATGAAACTCCGTTCTGGTTTGCGATCACAACACCTATTGTTTTGGTGTCTGCAATCGCCGAATTCTCGGCCGCGAGATCTGACCTCGCAGAAAACCAAATCGACTGGCCGGTAACCCTGTTGCTTGCCATTGCCTTGCTTGTTCTAAGCCAGCGCCTAACCAACAAAGTATCTAGCCTGGCTAATAGCTCGATGCTGGTCAGTTCAGCTATTTTGTGGCTTACAGGCTTCGGGCTAATCTGGATCACCAACGACCACGCCGAACTGTTTGGCGGCCAAAACGTCGACTCACTAATCTATCTGTCACTGTCAACCGTGGTTGTTTTCTGGCATTCGCTGGCCGCAAGAAGCCGAACCACATTGGCACTCGGCGCTCTTGGCAGCGTCTTGTCTGGCTTTGCTTTAGACACAGTTGTTCACGACAACTGGCACTGGTTCAAAGGCCCAGAAATCGGAGCCTTGCTGGCAGCGCTCGGTCTAGCTTTTGCGACATTTGCCTACTCAAAAGTTGTTGGCAAAGCTCAGGGAACTTTGTTTAGCTGGGGCATTCCAACAGCGACGCTGCTCTGGCCATCGGTGCTTTACACAATCGGTTCAAACCAAATTTCGCAGCCGTGGAACACCCTTGATGCTGAAGGCGTAACTCGCCTGATTGCCCTAGCACTGGTTGGCACGCTAGTTTTGCTTTCGGGAATGAGGCTAGGCAACCGAGGTTTGGTTTATGCATCTGTCGCAACGCTCATGTTTGAGTTTGTGCCCGCGCTTTGGTACGGCATCGCAAACCTTTTCTCAGACTATGGCCAGAGCTTTGTAACAGAGCTGCGCGGGCTGTTGATCGCTGTAACCGTCTATGTGGTGCAAACCATTTTGCGCAGAGCTGTGCACCTCAAAATCAACTCAATCGTTATCTGGGGAATTCCGGCAGTCGTTTCGTTGGCACCAACCCTAATCGACGTCTGGGCCGCGCTTGGCCACCACGTTGAGGCATCTGACTGGGTGCGCTTTGTTGTGCTCGTGAGCGTATCAACCGGGTTCTTGGTTATCGGCGCAATTCGAAAACTCTCGGGCTTGTTCTACCCGGGCTTCATCGGTGTCATCACTGCGATTTTGCCTTATGCATTTAGCAGCAACGCCGGCGGCGGCCTGTGGATCGTTGGCGCACTCGTAGCTCTGGCGGCGCTCATCATCTGGGTGGCCGTGCGCATCGACCGCTTTACCGGTTGGCTTAAAGAGCTGCAATAGCATTTCAGCCTCGCGGGCTGCTTACCACCCCCCCCCCCCTTATTGCACCCCCCCCCCATATTAGGACCCCCGGGCCCCAGCCGAT
>CAIYTL010000256.1 GCA_903929105.1 uncultured Micrococcales bacterium
AGCGCTATCGTCACTTTTGGCGGACCAAAAGATGAAACGGTGGTCGAGGCTCGCGACGGTGTGCGAACCCGCTTGAACCCAGTTGGCTCTGACCTGTGGCGCACCGAGATTACCGGTGCGCGCGAGGTGCGATTGGTTGATTTTGACGCTTCTAACGAAAACGCAGTTTTGGTTTCGAGCGACGGCATCAAGGCTGCGCGATCAACCATCGGGATTGTTTGGAATCTCAAAGTTGATCAGACCTTGTCTAACTACCTGATTATCTTTGGCGCAATAGCTTTGGTTTTGGCTTTCATAACCAACTTCTATTCGTTGGTGCGCTTAAGAAAAGATCGCCGCCCTCGACGCAAGCTTCCAAAAGCTCCGCAGGGCCCCCGGTCGCGACCGAAACGTCAGCAGAACTATGTGCCACCTCGTGGCCGACGTTCAGCAAAAAACTATGCTTTGGCTGCACCTGCAAGCCTCGTGGCAATAGCGCTTTTGAGTGGTTGCAGTTTCAATGGTTCGTCGTCGGCGGTTCCAACTCCAACTGCAACCAACGACGTTGCCCAGCCGCCCGCGGCTCTCACGGCCGAACAGATTAAGCACATTCTGGTTGAGACCGCCTATGACGCCAAACTTGCTGACAGCGGCGCCGACAGACACGTTTTCACCAATCGGTTCACCGGCCCCGCGCTCGAGATTCGAAACGTTCACTACTACCTGCAGACCCACAAGAAGGGGTTGGCGAATCTTGCGCCGATCTCTTCATTTGCCGAAATTTCGTTGCCAGCGGCCGATCGCGATTGGCCGCGAACTTTCATGGCGGTTACCAAAACCACAGGGGCGAACTCAGTGCCGCAAATGTTGGTCTTTCAGCAAGATTCTCCAAGAGTCAACTACAAGGTTTGGTACACAATCGAGCTTCACCAGAAGACTCCGTTGGTAGCTTCAGCATCGATTGGTGCGATTCCGACCTCACCAGATTCGGGCTTTTTGGTCGTAAAACCGAACGAGATCGTTCAACAATATGGCGACGCGATCAACAATCCGGTCTCGAGTCAATATTTGAGTAATTTTGAACTCTCTAAAGACGATTTCTATCAAGGCATTGTTGCGACTCAGGCGAAAAACGTGGCGAGCCTAAAAAATGCCCGAGTTGTATTCAATCACCTATTAGGCACGCCAACTATTCTTGGTTTCAACACAATGAGCAATGGCGCAATCGTAGCTTTATACATGCAAGACGTGACGATCACCAAGCCAAAAAAATCTAACCAAGCCATCGTGGTTAACGGTCTCGAAAAAGTACTACTTGGCAAAGCGGGCAGCCCTTCGGGCATCACTACAACTTATGGTGACATGATGCTATTCTTCGTTCCGAACACTAACGGCGGCAAGATTCGCCTGCTGGGTTACACCTCTGGCTTGACCAGCGTAAAGGTGCTCAAGTGAACCAAAACGAGCAGCAGTTGCGGGCTAGCCTCGCGGGCGCAATCGACCTGTCGGCGTTGAAGAATCGGGCTGTTCAACCGAATCCGCAAAATGATACCCAAACGGCGTCGACAGCGATTGACGAGCAACCGCAGGCTTCTGGCTCGGGCAGTTTCGAATTGGCTAGCTTGGTAAACGAGCTCTCGCAAGCAAACCTTCGAAGCTTCATGGCAATCTCAAACTCGGTGCCGGTAATCGTTGAGTTTTATACCACCCGAAGCGAACATAGCCGCGACTTGAGCATTAAGTTGGCCAAGCTTGTGCGTGCCGCTGAGGGCCGCATGGTTTTGGCCAGAGCAGATGCCGACAGCAGCCCTGAGCTGGTTAAGGCTTTCGATGTTCAGGCATTGCCTTCGGTGCATGTTTTGCTTATGGGTAGGCCGGTTGCGCTTTTTGCGGCGGATCAGCCCGAAGATGCTATTGCTGAAGTATTAACAAAAGTTATGTTTGCGGCAGGCCAAAACGGAATGACCGGCACAGTAACCACAACCGAAAGCCCTGAAGCTGCGGCAAGCGACGAGCCACCAGTTTCGCCTAAGCACATGGCGGCCATCAGTGCTTTGAATGCCGGAGACTTGCTTTTAGCTGAGAAGGAATTTGCGGCGGTTCTGGCTGAAAGCCCGGCCGATGTCGTCGCTGCCGAAGCGCTCTCGCAGATTCGCCTTCAGCTTCGCCTCGAGAACATAGATTTCGAGGCAGTTCTAGCCAGCACGCCGGCAGACCTTGAACAGGTTCTGCTCAAAGCCGACTGCGTGCTTGCAACCGGCGAGCTAGATGCTGCTTTTGATTTGATACTCGATCGATTTGCCACCGAGTTTGCTGAGCGCGACGCGCTGCGGGCGCGGTTGCTAGATTTGTTTATTGCGGTTGGTGCCGGCGCGGCGGTTGCCCGCGCCCGAAAGCGCCTAACCATGCTGCTTTATTAGTTTTACTTAGCGGGTCTAAACCACACCGCACCAAGCGGTGGCACGGTGATGTTAGCCGAGAACGGTTGCCCGTGTGAGCCATCGCCATCGCTGAAAATCTTTCCGCCATTGCCCACACCGCTGCCGCCAAATTCGGTTGCGTCGGTGTTCAAAATCTCATGCCATTCACCCTTGATTGGCAAACCGAGCGTGAAATTTTCATATGGATGACCCGCAAAGTTGATTACACAGGCGATCGGGTTGCCGAAGTCATCTAAACGCAAGAAACTCAACACGTTTCGGTCAGCATCGCCGCCATCGATCCACCTAAAACCGGTCCAATTGTGGTCAAGTTCCCACATCGCTGGGTTTTCAACGTAGACCCGGTTTAGTTCGCCCACAAGTTTCAAGATTGAACGGTGCGAAGGCTGGTCGAGCAGCCACCATTCGAGGCCGTGTTCAATGTTCCATTCACCAATTTGGCCAAACTCGCTGCCCATGAAAAGCAGTTGTTTGCCAGGGTGGGCCCACATGAAAGCTAGGTAGGCACGCACGTTGGCAAGTTTTTGCCAGTGGTCACCAGGCATTTTGGTTAGCAGCGAACCTTTGCCGTGAACGACTTCATCGTGGCTGATTGGTAGCACAAACTTTTCGTCATAGGCATAAAGCATCGAAAAGGTCAGTTCGCCATGGTGATAGCGGCGATACATTGGGTCTTTTTGAATGTATTCAAGGGTGTCGTGCATCCAGCCCATGTTCCATTTGAAACCGTAGCCCAAGCCACCGCCGTCGGTTGGAGCGCTCACGCCAGCCCAACTCGTGGACTCTTCGGCGATCATCATCACGCCAGGGTTACGGCGATAGACAGTGGCGTTGGCTTCTTGCATGAAACGAATAGCGTCTAGGTTCTCACGGCCGCCATTGACGTTCGGCAGCCAATCGTCGCCTTCGCGTGAATAGTCGAGATAAAGCATTGATGCCACGGCGTCAACGCGCAAACCGTCTATGTGAAACTCCTCGAGCCAATACAAAGCGTTTGCGACCAAAAAGTTTCTAACTTCGGTGCGACCAAAGTCGAAAATGTAGGTGCCCCAGTCAGGATGCTCACCGCGACGAGGGTCGGCGTGCTCATATAGCGGTTCGCCGTCGAATCGGCCAAGCGCCCACTCATCTTTCGGAAAATGGGCTGGAACCCAGTCGAGCAGCACGCCAATGCCAGCGCCGTGAAGTCGGTCAATCAAATAGCGCAGGTCATCTGGCGAACCAAAGCGTGAGGTTGGAGCGTAGTAGCCGGTGACCTGGTAGCCCCACGAAGGTGCATAAGGGTGCTCGGCAAGGGGCATGAACTCAACGTGGGTAAAGCCGGTTTCTTTGATGTAGCCAATAAGTTCGTCGGCAATAGTTCGATAGTTGAGGCCGATGCGCCACGAACCTAGGTGCAGCTCATAGATGCTGAGCGGTGACTTTAGAGCATCGCGTTTAGCGCGCGCTTCTAGCCACTCTGAATCAGACCATTCAAATCGCGACTGGGTGACCACTGAGGCGGTCGAAGGTGGAACCTCGGTTGATTGTGCCAACGGGTCGATTTTGGTTACCCAATGCCCGTGTTTTGAAAGAATTTCGTATTTGTATTTCGTGCCCTCTTCAACACCTGGAATGAAGAGCTCCCAAACGCCGTTGCCGCCCATTACGCGCATCGCGTGCGCTACGCCGTTCCAATGGTTAAAGTCACCGACCACACGAACTGCTTGCGCGTTAGGAGCCCAAACAGCAAATGACGTGCCTTTGACGTCGCCCAGGCTGCTGCTGAACTGCAACAGGTGCGA
>CAIYTL010000257.1 GCA_903929105.1 uncultured Micrococcales bacterium
ACGGTGTTGATGGATCTGTTGGTCCTTCTGGTGCGCCAGGTGCTGCCGGCACCAATGGCACGAATGGTGTTGACGGAACTAACGGTGTCAACGGTACTAACGGAACTAATGGCGTCGATGGAGCTGTTGGTCCGCAGGGTCCCATTGGTTTGACTGGAGCCACGGGGCCAGCGGGTCCAGCGGGTCCAGCGGGGCCAACAGGACCCACAGGCGCAACTGGATCAACGGGTGCCTCGGGGGTAGCAGACTCAGCCCATTCGTACTCGGTTGTTTGGGCAGCCACCGGCCTTGCCTACACTGGTACCCCTGCAACTGGCAGTTACATTCGCAACGGAGACCTTGTCTCTTTCAGAATTAAGGTTTTGACAACGAATGTCACCAACTTTGGCTCTGGCGATTACACGCTAACCCTTCCATTCGCACCAGTCGATGACTACGTTTTTCGCGATGGTGGAATTCACGATCTTTCGACATTGAATCATTACGCGCTGGCAGGCGACGCTGCGCCAAGTTCGACAGTTTTGTATCTTTATTTTCAAAAGAGCCCAGACGCGTTCGAGAAGCAAATGAACCACAATTCGCCATACGCTTTGGCGGTAGGCGATTATTTCTATCTTTCGGGCACTTACCAAGCTGCTCCATAAACCCAAACGAGAAAGTCGAAAATGTCAGAACTTACACCTATTGCAGCTGTGCGCTCGCAGTCATCGGAGCTTCGCTTGTTGGCGGGGGCCGTCGGCGGCATGACACCCATGGTGGTGTTGCTCATCGTCGCAAGTTTTCCGCGATTTTTTATTTTCAACCCATTTAGCGAAGGCGACCCTGTGAGGGCTGGCGAGCTGGCGCTATCAACCCTCGGATGGGTGCTGCTCGTAGTTGGCCCCTTGACGATTTTGGTGCGTTTTGCGTCTGGACGGCGCGACCTGCTGCGCTTTTTGCCTTTTGTGGCTTTGTTCTGGCCCGTGTCGCTTTTGATCAGTCACACGACTTTAGCTTTGACTACAGGCAATTGGTATTTCGGTTACCTTTTGCAATACCCGCTTTTTGTCATCACCGATATTGTCATTCCGTCGTTTTTACTTTACGTTTATGACGTTCTAAGAGTGCGAGAAACAAGTGTGAATCGCACGTCTCGTCGCACCAGCTCAAAAAGCTATCAAGATCAAGATTAAAACTGGTGAGCATCAGGATTTAATCGAATAAACTATTCGAAGTGGTTTACCACTAAGCCGACTTAGCTCCAATGGTAGAGCGCCGCCTTTGTAACGCGGATGTTATCGGTTCGAGTCCGATAGTCGGCTCACAGTTAGACAAAAACCCACTCTGTGTGAGTGGGTTTTTGCGTTTAACTTTTTGCGTCGCCTTGGGTGAAGGTGATGCTCACCGAGTTGATGCAATATCTGTCGCCGGTTGGCGTTTGAGGCGCGTCTTCGAAAACGTGGCCCAGGTGACCACCGCAAGCTGCGCAGCGAACTTCGACTCGAAGCATGCCGTGGCTTCGGTCTTCGACCAGCTCAACGGCGTCGCCCACTTTTGGTTCATAAAAACTTGGCCAGCCACAGTGCGAGTCAAACTTCGCGTGGCTGCGAAAAAGTTCGGCACCGCAACCGCGGCAGTTATAAATGCCTTCGCGGTCTTCGTCGAGCAGTGCGCCTGTGCCTGCTCGTTCGGTAGCCGCTTGACGCAAAACTTGGTATTCAAAATCGTTTAGTTCAGCGCGCCATTCGGCGTCTGTTTTTTTAACGGGATACTCCACGCTCAGCCTTTCGTCAGCTTCACACCTAATATTGAAGTGTGCGCTATTTGCGCATCACAATATACAAGCAGGTTTTATGTCGCAAAAGTTCCCAGCTGACGACTTTGATTTCGCAGCCGAGGTCGGGGGTCGCCACCGCGCCCGTCGCAGTGGCTTTGATCGCCTTCTTGAATTCACTCAAGTTATTTTGGCTGGTGCGGTTATTTCGGCCGGTGGTTTCGTTGCGTTGCAGCTTGTAGCTAACAGTGGCACGCTCGGTCTCGACACCGGTTTGCCAGTTTCAAACACTGCGGCAAACCAGTTCACTAAAGGCAATGGCATCGGGGTGAGTGTTATCGATGCCTCTAAGTCAACCGATGGCGCTTCGAAGCTTGCGCAGAACCTTCTTGACCAGGGTTGGAACGTTTGGACAGCCTCGCGAAGCGTGAACAACGTGGGAAACCCTGCTTTTGTAAAGACCACAATTGTGTATGCCTCGAGTGACGCAAATGCTTCGGCAGCTAAATCTTTGGCTGCATCGCTCGGCAAATATCAGACCGTTGTGTCAACAACATATGCCGACCCGATCACAATTGTGCTTGGCGTCGACTATAACAAGTGAATAAACATCTGAGATTCTCGGTGAAAACGCTTGCTATTGCCTAGCATGCGACTGCTAAGGTTAGTCTTGGTCGAAGTTGAGTTGTGTTTTGCAACGCTTCTCTCATAGTTACCAAGGATTTCAAAGTTACTATGCGACTCGCGCCGCACTCAGCGGTGCGTTTTTTAGTAACAGGAGCATTTAAATGGCACAAGGAACCGTAAAGTGGTTCAACTCTGAAAAGGGTTTCGGATTCATCACCCAAGACGGCGGAGCAGACGTATTCGTACACTTCTCAGCAATTCAGTCAGAGGGCTACAAGGAACTCAAAGAGAACCAGCGCGTTGAGTTCGAAGTTAAGAACGGCGACAAAGGCCCACAGGCTGACGCAGTTAACGTAATCGGCTAATTTCTTTTAGCGATCGAGCACCTTCCCTTCGGGGTGGGTGCTCTTTCATTTAACCCGGAGCCCGACATTGTGGTCACTCACTTGCACTCTCACCCCGAGAGTGCTAAAAATGATTTAGCACTCTCATTAGACGAGTGCTAAGACATTGCTAAATAACTCACGGGAGAAACCCTCAAAATGGCAAAAATCATTTCTTTTGACGAAGAGGCACGTCGTGGCCTCGAGCGCGGCCTCAACATCTTGGCCGACACTGTAAAAGTAACCCTTGGCCCTCGCGGTCGTAACGTTGTTCTTGAAAAGAAGTGGGGCGCACCTACTATCACCAACGACGGCGTTTCGATTGCTAAAGAGATCGAGCTAGAAGACCCGCTAGAGCGTATTGGCGCAGAGTTGGTTAAAGAAGTTGCCAAGAAGACCGACGACGTCGCTGGCGACGGAACCACCACCGCAACCGTTTTGGCTCAGGCAT
>CAIYTL010000258.1 GCA_903929105.1 uncultured Micrococcales bacterium
CTCAACAAGACAGGCTTGCCAGCAGAGTCAAATAGGTGAATCGGGTCGTTCTGGTTTTTCTTCTGGAAGGTGATTGCAAGCACTTTTCCGCCGCTGAAAACATAGCCACTGCCGCCGCCTACAACTACGGTGCGCGGAATGTATCCGTATCTAAAGTTCTTGAATGAGCGGTCAATTCTTGTTTTTAGCACAACGACGTTAGTGGCGTGCAACTGTTTGCCGTCGGCGGCGTCAGTTTCTTTAACGCCATACTGGCTTCTTAGCCAACGCTTAGCCGTCGCGTTCCATGACCAGCTTGGTTTGCCTGAAGGAAAATTCACAGCAAAGCCGGTGACAGCTTTGCCAGAAACGAATGCGGTCGCGCTGCTCAGCGCTGCTGCAAAGTTGAACTGGGTTTTAGGCGCTGCAATGTTTTTGTGCTGCTTTGCCATCGTGCGCGCATGCACCATCACGTTGTGCGGAGCAAATCGGTTGGTTACTCGCTCGAAAGTGTTCTTGCCAAGTTGATTAGTTTCGTTGGTGACAAGCACGTCAGTTCTTTGCATTGCAGCAACGAACTCACGATTGCCACCGCTGAAACTGATGATTCCGCCAAATGGAGCCGCCAAGTCAGGGTCCATTGGACGAATCGAGCGCACTGGCCCGAATTTGTCAGGCAAGTTTGACTGCCAGATAGCCAAAAAGCGGGTCATGCCACCTTCAACCAATTCTTCAAAAACCACGTCTGATTTGTTGAGCGCGTTTTGAGGCCGAGCGGCTGGCGCATTATCAACTTTGCCCATGATTGCCGGGCCAGAAATATAAGGGTTGGTTCCCTTGACAAATCTCATGCCAGTTAGCGGTGCGATCTCATATTGAACAACGGGCGTAGCAGTCGGGCTGGGTGTTGTCGAAGTCGGGGTCGCTGTGTTCGACGGTGTGGCAGTGCAACCCGCCAACAAAATCGAAGTAGCCGAAATTAGGGTTGCAATGGCAAAGATTCTGCGTCGTGACATAGCTAGAGATTAGCTCTTCGAGCCCACAGCAGCTAAATCGACACGCTCAGGTTCAGGCCTAGAAACTAGTTTCTAGAAGCGTTTCTTGCCTCGCGACGACGCTTTTGCTCAGCAGGGTCAGGCACCGGCACCGCAGCCAAAAGCATTTGCGTGTATGGGTCTTGCGGTGAACGCAGAATCTGGTCACGCTCGCCAACCTCAACCAACCGACCGTGTTGCATTACCGCGATGCGGTGGGCCAAAATTTCGACTACCGCGATGTCGTGGCTGATGAAAAGGCAAGCAAACTTGAGTGACTCCTGAAGCTCCTGCAACAGGTCTAAGAATCTAGCCTGAATCGAAACGTCAAGTGCCGAAGTCGGTTCGTCAGCAATCAGAATATCTGGGTTCAGAGCAAGGGCACGCGCGATGCCTACACGTTGACGCTGACCGCCTGAAAGTTCGTGCGGGTAACGGTTGCGATATGATCGGGGGAGTTCAACCTGGTCGAGCAGATCTTCGACGCGGTGAGCAAGTTCTTCACCCTTCGCAATTTTGGCCAAGAACAATGGCTCGCCAATGCTTTCGCCAATCGGCAGTCGAGGGTTAAGCGAAGAAGCCGGGTCTTGAAAGACCATGCCGGTGTGGCTGCGAGCCTCGCGCAGAGCTTTAGACGAGCCCGAGCTCAAGTCGATGCCTGACACCGTGATTGAGCCCTCTTTGATAGGCAAAAGACCGATTGATGCACGACCAATAGTTGTTTTGCCCGAGCCTGACTCACCTACAAGGCCCAAAATTTCACCAGGATAAATTTCAAGCGAAATGTTCTTAGCAGCTTGAAAAGCTGGCTGGCGACCGCGCTTAGGGTATTCGATGGTGACGTCTTTTAGGCTCAGCACCGGGCTAGCGTTGGCGCTTGAAACAGGGGTTCTGGTCTGTGCCGAACCGAGCTTAGGCACAGCAGCCAAAAGCTGTTGAGTGTATGGGTGCTTTGGGCGGTTGAAGATGTTGTCAGCAGTGTCGTGCTCAACAGTCATGCCATCTTTCATCACCAGAATCTCATCGGCCATGTCGGCAACAACGCCCATGTCGTGAGTGATCAAAAGAATGCCCGAATTCAGCTTGGTGCGAAGTTCGCGCATAAGGTCCAGAATTTCAGCCTGAACTGTAACGTCGAGTGCAGTTGTCGGTTCGTCAGCAATCAACAGTGCAGGGTCACAGGCAAGAGCAACGGCGATCATCGCACGCTGTTTCTGCCCGCCCGAGAGCTGGTGCGGGTATTTGTCAAAAGACTCAGCAGGGTTTGGAATGTCGACAAGAGTCAACAACTCGACTGCACGAGCTTTGGCTGCTACGGGACCCATCGGAAAATGCACTCGCAAGGTTTCAACAATCTGGAATCCGATTGTGTAAACCGGGTTCAGAGCTGTCATTGGC
>CAIYTL010000259.1 GCA_903929105.1 uncultured Micrococcales bacterium
GCTGCTGCTGAACTGCAACAGGTGCGAACCCAGAGCCTTCCAGAGCTCTTCGTGGCGCCCTTCTTGAATCAGGTGCAGGTCGAATTCACTTAGCGTGGGCAGGTGCCGATAAGGGTCGTCAACCTGCCAGTTTGCGGCCCCTTCATATTTCGCAATGATGCGATAGTCGGGCTTGGCGCTGCTTTTGACTAGACCTTGCCAAATTCCGTTGTGCAGGTGACCAAGTTCAATGATCGACCCGTCAGATAGTTTCGCTGAAACCTGCTCTGCTAATGGTTTCAGGGTTCGAATCACCCAAGCACCTTCGGTGGGATGCACGCCTAAAACGCTGTGAGGGTCGTGATAGCGACCTTCACTGACCTTCCAGAGAATATCAATGTTGATTTCTGGCAGTTTTGCCACCTGTGACTTAGCCATTTTTTGCCTGTCTAGCCGTGAATTCGAGTGATTTTAAGAACGTGAACTGGTTCGATGAATGCGTCTAGTCGCACAAAGTTGTGGGCTGACCACTGAAAAGTCTTTTCGGTGATTTGATCAACGACTTCGAATGAAGCACCCTCGGGTAGCCCTAGCTTGCTCAGATCTAGGTGAATGGTGGTTTCACGCACCGAGTGCGGGTCGGTGTTGGCAACCACGATTACGGTGTTTGCTTTACCCGAATCTGTGTGCTCGGCAACGAGGTGTTTGCTATAAACCAAAATGGCGCTGTCATCGCTCCAGTGCGTCGTGAGGTTGCGCAGTTGACGCAGCGCAGGGTTTTCGCGGCGAGCTCGGTTCAATTTGGCAATGTATGGTTCGAGGCTGCGGCCTTGAGAAACAGCTTGTTGCCAGTTTCGCGGTTTATATTCGTACTTCTCGCTGTTGATGTGCTCTTCGGCACCTGGTCGAGCAACTGATTCAACCAGTTCATAACCGGCATACATGCCCCAACTCGCGCCTGCTGTGGCTGCGATGGCAGCGCGAATCTTGTGAGCTGGGCGGCCACCAAACTGCAGATACTGGGTCAAAATATCTGGCGTGCTAACCCAGAAATTTGGTCTGAAAAAGTCTGCCGTTTCGCTCACTAGCTCGTTGAAATAACCAACCAGCTCATCTTTGGTGTTTCGCCAGGTGAAGTAGGTGTAGCTCTGTTGAAAACCGACTCGGCCCAGAGCTTGCATCATTGCGGGTCTGGTGAAAGCTTCAGCAAGAAAAACAACCTCAGGGTTTTTCGCATTTACTTCGCCGATGAGCCACTCCCAGAACTGCAACGGTTTCGTGTGTGGGTTGTCGACCCTGAAAATTTTCACGCCAAGTGAAATCCATTTGTTTACGACACGCAAAACCTCGTTATAGATGCCTTCGGGGTCGTTATCAAAGTTGATGGGGTAGATATCTTGGTATTTTTTTGGCGGATTCTCGGCATATGCAATGCTGCCGTCAGCGCGTGTGGTGAACCATTCCGGGTGGGTTTGAACCCAAGGGTGATCTGGCGATGCTTGAAGGGCAAGGTCCAGCGCAATCTCGATGCCAAGCTTTTCGGCAGCCTTCACAAAAGCAGCAAAGTCTGCTTCGGTGCCGAGGTCTGGGTGCACGGTGTCGTGCCCGCCCGCTTTAGAACCCACTGCCCACGGCGAGCCAGGGTCTGCTGGGCCAGCTTGCAGACTGTTGTTCGGGCCTTTGCGGTGCGCCGTTCCAATTGGGTGAATCGGCGGCAGATACAAAACGTCGAAGCCCATTTCGGCTACGCCCTTAAGACGCTGCGTTGCGCTCTTGAAGGTGCCTGAGTTCCAAACCTGTTTATTTTCGTCGAAAACCGCGCCTTCACTTCGAACAAAGAACTCATACCAGGCGGCAGCCCCTGCAGTTTCACGTTCGCTCAAAATCTTAAATTCTTCGCTTAGCGTGATCAGGCTTCTAATCGGATGCTCTTTGATCGCGGCAGCTAACGACTCGTCGCTGTTGATAACTGCGAAACGTTCATCGGGTGAGCGTTTCGTTTCGCCAAGCACTTCAGCAGCGGCCAAAAGGTTGTGGCTGTTTGCCATTGCTCGATCTTTTTCGCCCGCGGCA
>CAIYTL010000260.1 GCA_903929105.1 uncultured Micrococcales bacterium
AGCACAAGCATTCGCTTGCGCCGCGGTTCAAGTGTTCAAGACTTTGCCGACAAGATTGATGGCAATGCCGGTCAACTGATCACCGTGCTGTTCCACCTTGGTCAGATGACCACTGCAACCGCTTCGCTCGACGAAGAGACGATGCAGATTTTGGGCCAAGAACTTGGCTACAAGATCGAAGTTGTTTCGCCTGAAGACGAAGAGCGCGAGCTATTTGAAGGCTTTGGCCTCGACGTTTCGACTGACTATGACGACGAAGAAGAAGATCTAGAAGCTCGACCTCCAGTTGTTACTGTCATGGGTCACGTTGACCACGGTAAGACTCGTTTGCTTGACTCGATTCGAAACTCTAACGTTCAGGCTGGCGAGGCCGGTGGCATTACCCAGCACATTGGTGCTTATCAGGTGCACACCGAGCACGAGGGCATCGACCGCGCTATCACATTCATTGACACACCGGGTCACGAAGCGTTCACCGCTATGCGTGCTCGTGGTGCTCAGGTAACCGACATCGCAATCTTGGTTGTCGCTGCTGATGACGGCGTTATGCCTCAAACCATTGAGGCTTTGAACCACGCCCAGTCAGCTGGTGTTCCAATCGTGGTTGCTGTGAACAAGGTTGATAAGCCGGGTGCTAACCCTGACAAGATTCGTCAGCAGCTAACCGAGTTCAACTTGCTGGCCGAAGAATATGGCGGTGACGTAATGTTCGTCAACGTTTCTGCCCTAACAGGCGCTGGCATTCCAGAACTTCTTGACGCTGTCTTGCTAACCGCTGATGCGGCGCTAGACATGCGCGCCAACCCTAATAAAGACGCTCGTGGTGTTGCCATTGAAGCGAACCTTGACAAGGGCCGTGGTTCAGTTGCTACCGTGCTGATTCAGTCGGGTACCTTGCGTGTCGGTGACTCAATCGTTGCTGGTGCAGCGCATGGTCGCGTTCGTGCAATGTTCGACGAGAACGGCAACGCTGTTACTGAGGCACTACCGAGTCGACCAGTTCAGGTGCTCGGTTTGCAATCGGTGCCTCGCGCCGGTGACACATTCGTGGTTACCGACGACGAACGTCAGGCTCGCCAGATCGCTGAAAAACGTGAAGCTGCCGACCGCAACGCATTGTTGGCTAAGACTCGCAAGCGCGTTAGCCTCGAAGACTTTACTAAGGCTCTTGAAGATGGCAAGGTTGAGTCTCTTAACTTGGTCATCAAGGGTGACGTTTCTGGTGCCGTTGAGGCGCTCGAAGACTCGTTGCTCAAGATCGAAGTTGACGACAGCGTTCAGTTGCGAATCATTCACCGTGGTGTTGGTGCGATTACCGAGAGCGACGTTAACCTCGCAACCGTTGATAATGCAATCATCATCGGCTTCAACGTGCGCCCAGACAACAAGGCTAAAGAGCGTGCTGACCGCGAGGGTGTCGACATTCGTCACTACTCAGTCATCTATGCAGCACTTGACGACATCGAAGCTGCGCTTAAGGGCATGCTCAAGCCAGAATACGAAGAGCACGCACTTGGCACCGCCGAGGTTCGCGAGCTGTTCAAGTCGTCGAAGGTTGGAACCATCGCAGGTTCGATCGTTCGCACTGGCAGCATCCGTCGCAACAGCTCAGCCCGCGTTATTCGCGCCGGAAAAGTTATTGTCGAGAACGTCAAAATTGACTCGCTCAAGCGCTTCAAAGACGATGCCACCGAAGTCAAGACTGACTATGAGTGTGGTATCGGCCTTGGTGGTTTCAACGACCTCGAGCTCGAAGACATCATCGAGACCTACGAGATGCGCGAAAAGCCGCGCGTCTAATAGGGGCAAATCATGGTTGATCACGCAAGAGCGCGAAAGCTCGCAGAACGCATTAAGGTTTTGGTTGCCGAAGCCCTAGAACA
>CAIYTL010000261.1 GCA_903929105.1 uncultured Micrococcales bacterium
CGTGAAAAGTTAGCCGGCAACTCAAGTACACGCAAATTCTTTTTTGACATCAGCAACTGCAGAGCTTCGATCTCATAGCTAGGGGCAACAATCACCTCGGTGAAAATCTCGGCAACCGTGCGAGCCATTTTGAGAGTAACTCTGCGATTGGCTGCAATCACTCCACCAAACGCCGAAATCGGGTCGCACATGTGGGCGCGCTCGTGAGCGTCGGCAATCGCGTCGCCGCTGGCCTCAGAGCCCACCGCAATGCCACAGGGGTTAGCGTGCTTGATGATCGCAACTGCCGGCTCAGTGAAGTCATAGGCGGCGCGCACAGCGGCATCGGCGTCAACATAGTTGTTATAAGACATTTCTTTGCCATGTAAAACTCGTGCCTGGGCAATGCCCGAAACTGAGCCTTCGCCGACAACCTTATAAAGGGCCGCAGCCTGGTGCGAGTTTTCGCCATAACGAAGCACCTGGGCTAGGTCAGCCTCAACCACAAACTTCGAGTCGAAGCCAGGGTTCTTAGTTTCATCAGCTGAACTTTGACCGGCAGCTGACATCCATGCGGTTTCTAATTCGCCAGCAAACCACTTGGCCACTGCGGTGTCATAGGCAGCGGTGTGCGAAAACGCTTCAAAAGCAAACTTGCGGCGCTGAGCCAAAGTGGTTCCGCCGGTTTGAACAGCCTCAATTACCTCGCCATAGTTGCCAGGGTCAACCACAATCGCGACGTTGGCGTGATTCTTAGCACTGGCTCGAACCATCGCCGGGCCACCAATGTCGATCTGCACAACAACAGCGTCGCCTTTAGCGCCAGACTGCACAGTTTGAACAAACGGATACAGGTTAACCACCACAAGCTGAAACGCCTCAATGCCTAAATCGGCCAGTTGGTTTTCGTGCTGCACCAAACGCATGTCAGCCAACAAACCACCGTGAATCTTTGGGTGCAGGGTTTTCACACGGCCATCGAGTGCCTCGGCAAAGCCGGTGACCTGAGCCACCTCAGTGACAGCCATGCCGGCATCGGCAATCGTCTTAGCAGTGGAACCGGTTGAAACCAGTTGCACGCCCGCATCGGTTAGCGCCTCAGCAAGTTCGAGCAGACCGGTTTTGTCGCTAACCGAAATCAAAGCGCGCTTGATAGCAACCTTGTCGAAGTGACGATAGTCGGCAGGTGTGTAGTCATTGTGTGCGGCCACGGGGAATCCTTAGTGAAAATTATTGGCAGAGGGTTGAGCCAAGGAGTTTTGGCTGGCAGGGTCAAGTTGGGCAAGGTTCAAAGTGCCCGCGGCAATGTCGCGCACCACCGAAATCAAAAGTTGGCGCTCGACCGCCTTGATGCGTTCGTGCAGGTCGTGCTCGCTGTCGCCCGCAAGCACCTCAACTGATCGCTGCTCAAGGCGAGGCCCAGTGTCAACACCGGCGTCGACCACGTGAACCGTGACCCCAGTAACCTTAGCTCCAGCAGCCAAAGCATCGCGCACGGCGTGAGCTCCCGGGAACTCGGGCAACAGGCTCGGATGCGTGTTAATCAGGTTGGGGCTAAGCGCCGAAACAAAACTTGGCGGCAAAATGCGCATGAAACCGGCCAAAACCACAAGGTCTGGGTTATAAAACTTGACGTTCTCGAGAAGCACATCAGACCAGGCTTGGCGGTTCTCGAAGTTCTGCGGCGCAACCACAAATGTGGGCACATTGAAAAGCTCAGCGTGCTCTAGGCCAGAAGCCGGGTTGTCGGCGCCAACAGCCAAAACGCGAATGCCGTTGAGCGGATTATCGGCCGCCTCAAGCAAGGCTTTCAGGTTTGAACCTGAACCAGAAATTAATACGACGACCGACAGCACGCTATAAGTTTATCGGGCGCGCACCAAGCTAACCGCAGGGCGGGTTAGAAGTTAGGGCGGCGCACGCGGCTGATCAGTTCTTGATCTGGTGCGTCGGGCTTTGCGCTATAGAAAGCAGTCAGAACTGAAACCACGGCAACCTCAACAAAAGTAACCAGCCCCAGCATCAGCGGGTTCACGCCGACTTCGTGCAACCGACCCGGGCCTGCAGAGCCTGAAGCTATTGCGCCTAAGATCGCCATTTCAACTGCGGCTACCGCCGCAATCGAAAGGCCAACCGAAAATGCGGCCGACCACGCAAAAGCAAACTGAAAGCGCGCTTCAGCAAGGTGGCCGCGCACCAAAATAGTTGCGATAAAAGCTGCCAGCAGCGGCACAATCAGAGCGACCATGCCAAAACCGAGCTCGCCAACCGGCAAAGCACCAAACATTGGAACCACTGGAATCGGGCCGAGCTCAGTGCCCATTGGGCTAACGTGCGAACCCTCACCGATTGAAAACCCAACCCCGGTGAACCAACTGGCGCCAAAGATGACCAGGTTCGGCAATGTCGCTAACTGGCCGACTGTAACCAGCAGGCCGCCCAAGAAAGAGACCTGAAGGCTTTCATAAAGTTGTGTGATTTGAATCCAGTTAAATGCAAACAAGATCGACAGTGCCAGCGCCGACACTAAAAGCAACATCAAAACGATTGCTGTGCCAGCACGAAGGGCCGGAAGCAAAATGGCGCGAAAACCAAAGCCGAGACGGTCACGCAACTGGTCAACCCAAACTTCGATGCGAGCTCGCTCACGCGAGATGTCGTCTGCCGTGGCACCAATCATCGGTGCAGTTAGCGAGCCAACAATCAGGAACACAAAAAAGAACGCTGGTGGCAACACCAGTGAAAGCCATGAGTCAGCGGCCACCGCCTGGTTGCCAGCCGATGAGGCAAGCCCTGCGGTTACCGCCGCATAGGCGCCAGTAGCACCCAACCAACCAGGCCAAAGCACCTCGGCATAGGCAAGTTGACGACCCAATCGAAAGGCCGCGATGGCAATGAATGCTGCGAAGCCCATTGGCAAAAAGCTAAAAGTAAAAGCGGGCACCGACAGCGACGCAAACTTGCTGGCGGCAAAAAGAATTGGCACGCCGTGAGCTGCCAACCAGACGTCAACCGACGCCTGATAGCTAACCGACCATGGAGTTGAGGCGTCATTTTCGATGAGCCAACTAATGGTCAGCGGCGCTAAAGTGATGCCGATGCCGACGGCAATAAGAAGAAGTGCCTGCACCGCGGCCACCACAAAAGTGAGTCTGCGTTTCAAAAGGACCCCTTGCTGAATAAAAAATGGCTGCCGACGCAGTTAAGACTAACGCCGGCAACCATTTAATTTGCTTTGAACAATGCGCCACGCTTTGGGCGCCAAGTTTTAGAGCGCTGCGTAAACCTCACGCATAAGTTTTGCTGTTTCGCTAGGAGTTTTGCCAACTTTGACACCGGCCGCTTCGAAGGCTTCTTTCTTAGCCTGAGCGGTGCCGGCTGAGCCAGAAACGATAGCGCCAGCGTGACCCATGGTCTTGCCCTCAGGAGCAGTGAAGCCCGCAACATAAGCCACAACCGGCTTGGTTACGTTTGCCTTGATGTAGGCGGCAGCTTTTTCTTCTGAGTCGCCACCGATTTCACCGATCAAGACAATGGCCTTGGTCTCTGGGTCTGCCTCAAAAGCAGCCAAAGCGTCGATGTGGGTGGTGCCGATAACTGGGTCGCCACCGATGCCGATAGCGGTTGAGATGCCAATGTCGCGAAGCTCAAACATCATCTGGTAGGTCAAGGTGCCCGACTTTGAAACCAAACCGATTGGACCAAAACCTGCGATGTCCCACGGGGTGATGCCCGCGTTTGATTTTCCCGGGCTGATGATGCCTGGGCAGTTTGGGCCGATTAGGCGAGTCTTTGAACCGTGGTTCAAGTTGTATTGCCAAGCCTCGGCACTGTCGTGCACTGGAATGCCCTCGGTGATTGCAACAGCCAAAGGAATCTCAGCATCGATAGCTTCGATTAGAGCTGACTTTGCAAAAGCCGGTGGCACGAAAATAACTGAAACGTTGGCGCCGGTTGCCGCCATTGCCTCAGCAACGGTGCCAAAAACAGGTAGGTCTTTGCCCTCAACATTGACGGTTTCGCCAGCCTTGCGAGGGTTAACGCCACCAACGATGTTTGAACCGCCCTTGAGCATGCGAGTGGTGTGCTTCATGCCTTCAGCGCCGGTCATGCCCTGAACGATGATTTTTGAGTTCTCGTCTAGAAAAATAGCCATTTTATGTAATCTCTCTTGCTTAGCGGTTAGCTAGCTCGGCAGCCTTGTCGGCGGCTTCATCCATGGTTTCAACAACAGTGACAAGTGGGTGGTTGTATTCAGCCAAAATGCGGCGACCTTCAACCACGTTATTGCCGTCGAGGCGCACAACTAGAGGCTTTGATGCTGAATCGCCAAGCGTGTTCAAAGCACCCACGATGCCGTTTGCAACAGCGTCACAAGCGGTGATGCCACCGAAGACGTTAACGAAAACGCTCTTGACCTGCTCGTCGCCCAAGATGACGTCTAGGCCGTTGGCCATGACCTCAGCTGAGGCACCGCCACCGATGTCTAAGAAGTTTGCCGGCTTGACGCCGCCGTGCTTTTCGCCGGCATAAGCAACTACGTCGAGGGTTGACATAACCAAACCTGCACCGTTACCAATAACACCGACCGAACCGTCGAGCTTCACATAGTTAAGGTCAAGAGCCTTGGCCTTAGCCTCAAGTGGGTCAACCTTTGCGATCGAGACGTGCTCGCGATCGGTGTGGCGGAACTCAGCGTTGTCGTCATAGGTGACCTTGCCGTCTAGTGCAAGGATGTTGCCACTCTCGTCAAGAACTAGCGGGTTAACCTCGACTAGCGTGGCGTCTTCTTTTTTGAAGACGTTCCAAAGGCTAACGAAGACTGGAGCCACTTTGGCTGCAAGCTCGTCGTTGAAGCCACCGGCTTTGGCAATAGCAAGGGCTTTGTTTAGGTCGATGCCTTCGATGGCGTCAACTGCAACTTTGGCAAGCGCTTCTGGGCGCTCAACGGCAAGCTGCTCGATCTCCATGCCACCTTCAACGCTGCAAAGCGCCAAGAAGGTTCGGTTTGATCGGTCTAGCAAGATTGAGAAATAAAACTCACTGGCGATCGAGGCGCCCTGGGCGATCATCACGCGTTTTACGACGTGACCCTTGATGTCTAGGCCAAGAATGTTCTCGGCGTGAGCGCGGGCTTCGGCAACAGTCTTGGCAACCTTGACACCACCGGCTTTTCCACGACCACCAACCTGAACCTGAGCCTTGACAACCACGACGCCGCCAATTTTGGCAGCTGCGGCTTCGGCTTCTTCTGGGGTGTCGGCGATTAGGCCCTGAAGAACTGGCACACCGTAGGCTTCAAACAAATCGCGAGCCTGGTATTCAAATAAATCCACTGTTTTTCCGTTCAAGAAATTTGGTAACGATTAAACAACAACCTTTAAAGACTAGCCTTTTTTGAAGCTTGATTTTTGTATTTTGCTAGTGCTCGATCGGCACACGACTAAAAAGTGTTCAGTCACACTGAACATTATTCACCTATTTTGGTGATAGGCGCAACTTTGACCAAGAGGCGCTTGACGCCAACCCCGCCAAAGCGAATTTCTGCCGTTTGCTTAGGCCCAGCGCCTGAGGTAGCCAAGACCGTGCCACGACCAAAATCAGCGTGCTCAACTTTGTCGCCAACCTCAAGCTGCATGCCCTCGTTGTTGCGCACCGATGAGATTGCTCCGGCCCAAGCAGTTTTTGGCTTCGACGGCGTGCCGCCATAACCTGAGCCAGTCGAAACTGAGCCGAAGTTTTGGTCGTCGGCTATCGAGTTGCGATAGCGAGTGTTGCTCATAGCTCGGCCAGCACCTGACTCGCGCCATTCGATCAGGTCCGCGGGAATCTCTTGCAAGAAACGGGAGGGTGTAGCCGACTCGGTTTCGCCGAAAGTTGTTCGGTTCATAGCCAAGCTCAAAAAGAGCTTCTTGCGGGCTCGAGTAATGCCCACATAGAAGAGTCGGCGTTCTTCGCTCAGCCCACCGGGTTGAATGAAAGACATGCGGTGGGGCAAGAGACCTTCTTCGATGCCGGTCAGAAACACCGCTTCGTATTCAAGGCCCTTGGCCGTGTGCAAAGTCATTAGCGAAACCGAACCAGATTCGTCGTCAATGTCATCGGCGGCAGCCACGAGTGCAACTTCGTTCAAGAAATCTGGCAAACGGCCTTCAGGGTTGTTACGCATAAATTCGCGCGCAACGGAAACAAGTTCTTCGAGGTTCTCGACGCGAGCTTCGTCTTGCGGGTCACGGCTGTTGCGCAAAAACTCTAGGTAGCCCGATTTTGCGAGCATGGTTTTGACCACAACATCGACTGCTGTGTCGGCCGCTAAGAGCTCGAGCTCGTCAAGCAGATCGCCGAGGTCTTTCATAGCGCCAGCAACTTTGGCACCGAAACCAATTTGCGCGGCCGAACCCAGGGCCTGGCGAACTGAAAGGCCGTTCAAGCTCGCAAAGTTAGCAAGTTGAGTTTCTGAAACATCGCCGATGCCACGCTTAGGCACATTCAAGATTCGACGGGTGGCGAGGTCGTCTAGATTGTTTGAAACTGCTACGAGGTAGCCAAACGCATCTTTGATTTCTTGGCGCTCATAGAACTTGGTGCCGCCAACCACTCGATAAGGCAGGGCCGAACGAATGAAGATTTCTTCAAGGGCACGGGTTTGCGAGTTGGTGCGGTAAAAAACCGCGATGTCCCGATAATCGGTGCCCGATCGGTGAAGTCGCGAGATTTCATCTGAAATGAACTGCGCTTCGTCATGCGCCGAGAAACCCGTGTATCCGACGATAAGGTCGCCAGTGCCCGAGTCGGTCCAGAGGTTTTTGTTCGGTCGATCAAAGTTATTGCCAATAACCGCGTTGGCTGCAGACAAAATGTTTTGCGTTGAACGGTAGTTTTGTTCGAGCAGAATCGTGGTGGCACCAACAAAGTCTTTTTCAAACTCCGAGATGTTGCGAATATCAGCACCGCGAAACGCATAAATCGACTGGTCGCTGTCGCCCACAACAGTGAGCGAAGCGGCCCCCTGAATGGCGCCGGTGCGTGGGTCAACGTGGGCGTGGTCAGGCTCTAGCTCACGCGTGAGCTCGCGGATCAAAGCATATTGAGCGTGGTTGGTGTCTTGATATTCATCAACCAAGATATGGCGGAACTTGCGCTGATAGTTAGCAGCCACCTCAGGAAAATTGCGAAATAGGTGAACGGTTTCGCTGATCAAATCGTCGAAGTCAAAAGCATTGTTGCGCCGCAGTTCACGCTGGTAACGATCGAAAATTTCGACGAGCATTCGCTGAACCGGGTCGGCCATATCTGCTGATCTGGCAAAACTTTCGGCGTCGGCCAACTCATTCTTGGCGTTTGAAATGATTGCTGCGACACCAGCCGGCGTGAGCTTATGAACGTCGGCGCCCATGTCGCGAATCAGTCGCTTCAAGATTGCGCGGCTATCGCCAGAGTCATAAATCGTGAAGTTTGAGTTGTGACCTAGTCGTTCACTCTCGCGGCGCAAAATAGCTACACAGGCCGAGTGAAAAGTTTTAATCCACATGCCTTCGGCGCCTTCGCCAAGCAGGTGGTTGACACGTTCACGCATTTCAGCCGCAGCTTTGTTGGTGAACGTGATTGCCAAAATCTGGCTCGGCCAAGCTTCTTTTTTAGCCAAGAGGTGCGCGATGCGATGCGTCAAAACGCGAGTTTTGCCCGAGCCTGCACCAGCCACAATGAGCAACGCTGGGCCGCGGTATTCCACCGCTGCACGCTGTTGCGGGTTTAACCCCTCGAGCAGGTTGGCGCCTGCCGCACCTTTTGGTGACACTTCGGCGTCGTCAAACAGAAACTCAAGCTCATTCATAACTTTAGAAAGCCTAGGCGACGCCGGCGACAGTTGAGGTCAGGCCAGAATTTTCTAAAAAGTTTAGAAAAAGGTCTGGTTGGTCTGCAAAAACTCCATCGACGTTTAAATCAACAAAATGTTGAAAATATTCTTCGATTGAATATTTGGCCGACTCGACTTTGGCTGTCCAGCTGAAAACCGTTAGACCAAGAGCCCTTGCATCTGCCACCCAGCTATTTGGCGCACCAAACTGGGCGCTGCTACCCTCTGGCAGGGGTGCGCTAAGCATGTTGTGGTCAAAACTGATGCCATCAAAATCGGCGGCGCAGCGGGCCAAAAAAGCCTCGGCGGTTTCAGTTTTCAAAATGTCATCGATGCGCCACTGCTCGGTGAGCAACACAAAAGTTAGACCCTCGAGCGAACCAGCGGCTGCCAAACCAGCCTTGATCTCGCGCAACACTTCATAGTCAAAAGTTTCTATAACGAGTTTTAAGCCGCGCTCGCGCCAATCGCTAGCTAACAGCGCCTCAACCAAAAGTGCACCCGAGTCAAGCCCAACAGTTTTGAATAGCCAAGCAAACTTGACCTCTAAAATCAAAGTTCTGCCGGGGGTCGCGAAGTCAGCATTCAAAAACTCTTCGAGCGAAGGAATCTTGAACTGGCCATCGAACTTAGCGCTGCCCGAACGCTCTTCGGGTAGGCGTTCTTTGGCTCGCAACATGCGGATTTCATCGAGCGTAAAGTCTTGAACAAACCAGCCATCGATGTCACGCCAAGGCAAGTGCAAGATTCGCCTGCGATCGGCGAACTGCGACAACTGCGCAACCGTGGTTGTGGTTGATAAATCGGCATCGTGCAGAACCACAAGCTTGCCATCTTTGGTGGGCAGCAGGTCGCACTCAACAGCGGCAACACCTTGAGCAAAAGCCAACTCGAAAGACTCAATAGTGTTTTCGGGGCGATAACCGCAAGCACCGCGGTGGCCAAAAATCGCTGGGATTACCTGCACGCGCGGTTACTCCCACTCGATAGTGCCGGGTGGCTTGCTGGTAACGTCGAGCACAACTCGGTTGACGCCATCGACCTCATTGGTAATGCGGTTTGAGATGCGAGCCAACACGTCATAAGGAACACGAGTCCAGTCGGCAGTCATGGCATCTTCACTTGAAACTGGGCGAAGCACGATCGGGTGGCCGTAGGTGCGGCCGTCGCCCTGCACGCCCACCGAGCGGACATCAGCCAACAGAACAACTGGGCACTGCCAGATCTCGGCGTCAAGGCCGGCTGCGGTTAGCTCAGCGCGCACAATCGCGTCGGCTTTGCGAAGTAGGTCGAGACGCTCTTTGGTGATTTCGCCAACAATGCGAATGCCAAGGCCAGGGCCAGGGAACGGTTGACGCTGAACGATTTCGTGCGGCAAACCAAGCTCAGCGCCAATAGCACGAACCTCGTCTTTAAAAAGATCGCGCAGTGGTTCGACAAGCTCAAACTGCATGTCGTCGGGCAAGCCGCCAACGTTGTGGTGACTCTTGATGCCCGCGGTAGCCCCGCCGCCAGACTCGACAACGTCTGGGTAGAGCGTGCCCTGAACTAAGAACTTGATAG
>CAIYTL010000262.1 GCA_903929105.1 uncultured Micrococcales bacterium
ATGAGCCTGCTTTCGGCTGCCCAGCAGGGTGCCAGGGTGTCGGCGATGACGGCGAACATCCCGGATTCAACACTTTCCGCATCGGTACGTGGAGCCGTTCCCAGTTCCCTAGTGCAACTCAGCGTTCTAGGAAACTGCACATCTGCATCGCTTCAAAGCTGTGTCGCGCCGAGCATAACGACAAAGTGCGCAGGCACGAACTCCGGCACCACAACCGTCTCGGCATCCATTTCGTTTTATTGGCTTACCCCGATTGACTTGATCTGGCGTTTCGCAGACAGCACTCGAGGGGCATCAACTGACTACAGCCAGACGGTGACCGCCCAATGTCTGGTTTGATGACTCGACTCAAAACTTTCACTGCGCAAAACCTTCAAACCAAGAACCGTGCTCAGCGCGGCGCAGTCATTGTGTTGGTTGCCATTTTGTTCGGCAGCGGCGTGCTGCTCGGTTTGGTTTCACTCGTGGTTGACAGCGGTCAACTCTTGCTCGAAAAAACCATCACTCAAATCTCAGCCGACAACGTTGCTACCGCATTGGCTCACGACTGCGCGGCGAGCACAACCGAATGCACTTCGACGATAGCCGCCAGTAGTTCGCTCGTCACCATTGCGCATTCCACGTTCAGCAAGCATCCGCCTGCAATCATTTCGGTTTGCGGCAGCACTCAGGCTGTGGCTTTGCGCCCGGCCCTCAGTCGTTGCAGCAGTTTCACGGGCATTCCTCGCGACTGTGTCACACCTTCAAGTAGTTACCCAGCATATGTGCGCGTTTATACCGGATACACCGCTGCAAGTGGCGGCACTCCATTGTTCCCGCTGCTCAACAACCTGATTCACGGCACCCACAACAACCCAAACATCATGGCTTGTTCGCAAGCGGCTTGGGGAACCCTTGGTGCGGCAAACAGCAGTGCCAGTGCACTGCCGTTCCCGCTGGCGATCAGCCTTTGCACCGCGGTCGATTCAACAATTCTTAACAAAACCACCGGGTTGCTGCCGACCGACACCGTTATTGAAGGTTTGTTTGGTGGCAGAAACAACACCACTTCAAGCACTTGTGCGGGCAAAAAAGATCAAAACAACAACAACATTGTTTACCCCTCTGGCGGCCAGTTCGTTGCCTTCGATGTAATCAACCGGCCAGCCAGTGGGCGCATCAGCATCGGTGACACTTTGACCGAAAACGCTTTGTGGAACGCTTCGACTGTTACCACCTATCAAAAAGGTTTGCAGAGCATGATTACCAGCAAGGCTTCATACCTGATTCCAGTGGTCACAGACACTCGCCCTACCTCTAAAACTGTTGTCTCGTTCGTCGGTTTTAAGGTGTTGGCTTACAAGTATTACAACGGCACCTACAGCTACTACCCAGCGACGGCTAATGCCACGACTTTTCCTACTCAAGCCCAAAACACATGTGCCGGATTCTGCCTTGTTGGAGCCATAACAAACGCCACTTCGCAATCGGCGAGTTTGTTCACGACAACTGGCACTTTGAGTTATAACCTTGGTGTGAATACCATTCGCCCGCTGCAATGAGAGGAATCAAATGAAAGCTTCGAGGCTCAATTTGGTAATTGCTCTCGTGCTCGCGCTGGCCGCGGGTATCGCAGTTTTTGCCTACACAAGCAGTGCCAAGCAGGTTGTGCAAAATACCGAACAAGTTCAAGAAGTTTTGGTGGCCAAGCAGGTTGTTCCTGTGGGCACCACGCTCTATGACGCTAAGGTGCAGGGCTTGCTAGAAACTGACAAATACCCGGTCGGCACGTTGCCTGCAGGCTATTTGACTAAAGACATTGCCAACGATGACGCAGCAGCCAAACTGCGTGTGGCTCAAGTGTCGATCGCCAAGGGCATGATTTTGAGCGCTTCGAACTTCGGTCAGGTTTCAGAGAGCAAGCCAAACCTTGGCCCATTGCAGGTGCCAGCTGGCAAGTTTGCGGTGGCTGTAACTTTGGCCGATGCCGATCACGTCGGAAACTTTATTGTTCCAGGTGTCGATGTCGCTGTTTTCTGCACCATCGATCAGGCCACGGGTGCTTCGGGCGGTGCCAGCGGGTCATCGACCACGACCATTACCTCAACTCGACTTTTGGTTGACCGCGCCACCGTTATTGGTGTTGGCAACGCATCGACGGTTGCAGCTGCTAAC
>CAIYTL010000263.1 GCA_903929105.1 uncultured Micrococcales bacterium
CGTCCTAAACGACGCAGTCTCATTTGCTGTTCGCCTGCTTGCACAGCGACCAACGCAAGCGATCTATGGCGGCATTCGAATCGACGCCGACGCTAACGCCATTCAGTTCTCGGTTTTCGACTACGAAGTTTCGGCACGAATTGAGATTGTGGCTAAAGTCGACGAACCAGGTTCGATATTGGTTTCGGGTCGCATGCTTTCAGAAATCGCTAACAAGCTGCCGAACGCTCCAGTGCAGTTTGAAATCAACGGAACCAAAGTTGAAGTTAGCTGCGGTGGTTCAAAGTTCTCACTAGCAACTATGGATGTAAACAAGTTCCCTGTTCTGCCTGAGATTCCGAGCATTACCGGGACTATCTCGGCCGAAGATTTTTCAACTGCCGTGCAGCAGGTTGCAGTTGCAGCCGCAAAAGATAACCCGACTCCAACAATCACAGGTGTCTACATTCAGGCGAACAAAGCCGAGTTCTCGCTTTCTGCCACTGACCGCTACCGCATCGCGCAGCAAGACATTGCTTGGTCGGCCGACATCGATGACGAGGCAACTGCACTTGTTCCGGCTAAAACCCTGCTAGAAGTAGCCAAGACTTTCGGCAATCAGGGCGATGTCTCGATTTCGATTGCCAAAAACAACGAACGCGAAATGATAGCTTTCAAAGCCAAGAACCGATCGGTTACAGCTCAGCTAATCAAAGGCAGTTTTCCGGCAGTAAAGCAGTTGTTCCCAAGCGAAGTCGATCACTTTGCCATCGTGTCAACGCAAGACCTACTCGACTCAACTCGACGCGTCGGTTTGGTGCTCGAACACCGCGATGGTTCGATTGGTTACACGTTCAAAGAGGGCGAGCTAGTGCTTGATGGTTTCGGCCACGAGACTAGCGCGTCTGAATCTGTAAACATCGAACTAACCGGCGATGAAGTGACAGTGGCTCTTAGGCCTGCACTTTTGATTGATGGCTTGGCCGGAGTCAATACTGAATATGTCAAGATCGGCTTCACCAAGAGTGCAAACCCAGGCAAGCCAGGACCAATTCTTTTGACCAACCATGCGGCAAAAGAAAAAACCGTAAACGACGGCTATCGCTATTTGTTGCAGCCTTACCCACAAATCGCTAAACGCGCTGAATAGAGTGACTGAGCGTGTATTTAAAACACCTCAGCCTCACTAAGTTCAGAAACTACCAAAGTGCAGACGTGGTTTTTGAACCCGGCATAAACCTTTTGGTAGGCCGTAACGGTCAGGGCAAGACCAACTTGGTCGAAGCTATTCGCTATTTGTCGATTTTGCGGTCGCACCGAGTAGCCGGATACCTGCCGATGATCAACGAAAACTCTTCATCGGCGCTTATCAGGGCGATAGCTGTCGTCGACCAGCGCGAGGCACTGCTCGAAGTTGAGCTTCACCGCACAGCAGCAAACCGGGCTCGAATAAACAAAGGCGACCTGCCAAAGCTTCGAGACATTCTGGGGCTGGTCAATAGCGTCATTTTTGCCCCAGAAGATCTAGACATCGTCAAACGAGACCCAAGCAACCGCCGAGACTTCGTTGATGAGTTGGTTGTTCAGGTGTGGCCTCGCTTCGCCGGCGTATTTAGCGACTATGACAGGGTTCTAAAGCAGCGCAATAGTTTGCTCAAAAGTGCGCGTCAAACTAAAACCACCGGATCAGCACTGGCAACTTTAGATGCTTGGGACGCCAGCCTGGCTAAGTATGGCAGTGAAATCATCGAAGCCAGGCTCGACTTGATTGGTCGGCTAACCCCTCACGTTGAGCGAGCCTATAAGTCGATTGCAAGTTCGAACAACCAGCCATCGATAGATGTTAAATCATCGATTCTGGGCGATGGCGTGCGCAGCTTTTTTGATGATGACGCCGATGCCTCTGATTTGCTGGAATCAGTCGCAGGACTAACGCGCGCTGAGCTCGAAGAAAAGTTTCACGTGAAACTTGCGCAGATAAGACAAAAGGAACTTGAGCGCGGTCTTACCCTGATTGGCCCGCAGCGAGACGATTTGCTCTTTAAGCTGGGCAGTTTGCCGGTCAAGGGTTATGCCAGCCATGGCGAGAGCTGGTCTTTTGCGCTTGCGCTGCGGCTGGCATCGGTTGACTTGCTTCGAGCCGAGACCAAAACGGGTGACCCAATTCTTATTTTGGATGACGTCTTTGCCGAGCTTGACGCCGAGCGTCGCACCAGGCTCGCCGACCTAGTTTTAGATAATGAGCAGGTGTTCATTACGGCGGCCGTAGCCGAAGATGTGCCTGCTGTGCTCAAAGCCAAGCCCTACTTTGTGACGGCCGGGCAAATTTCGCTCGAACCGTCAGCTGGCGGGTTGACGAAATTGACGTCCGGTGATCAAGATGCCTGATAACGAAAAACATGATTTCGCTCAAGAATTTTATTTTGCGATGCGAGCGGCGGTTACCGGTCGAGTCGGCAGAGACGCGAGAAAGCGAATCGAAAAAGCTAAGAACAAGAGCACCAAGCCATTTGGTGCTGGCCGTGACCCTAAAATGGCAGCCACCGGTTTAGACGAGGTGCTTAATAGCTTTGGGTGGCAAACCCAGATCGCACAGGCCGAACTTTTTGCTAAGTGGGCTGATGTGGTTGGCGATTTAAACGCTGCAAACTCTAACCCAGAAACCTTTAATCAAGGTGTCCTAACCGTGAGATGCAAATCGACCGCCTGGGCTACCCAGTTGAAGCTAATGCAGGCTGAAATCTTGAGCCAGGTTCAAGGCAAGTTCGCGGGCCTCGAGATCGAGAATATTAAGTTCATCGGCCCACAGGCGCCCTCATGGAAGAAAGGCCAGAGGTCGGTTCCCGGCCGAGGCCCAAGAGATACCTACGGGTAATTCGAGCGATGCTCGCAACGCCTGAGCGCCGCTTTAAAGTGGGTTTGCTGACCAAAGACTCAAATCGCAAACATCGTTGCTGTGAAGCCGAAATTCGACTATCACAGGTTGCTAACGTAGCGCAAAAAATGTCGCACCCCGAGGTAGAATTACAGGGTTAGTCAACCCGAATATAAGTCGGCTCAAGTGGTCGCTTTTCACCGGAACTAACCTGTGTGATTCAAGGAGTATCAACTTAATATGTCTACGCCAGAAAACAGCTATGAAGCCGGCAATATTCAGGTGCTCGAGGGGCTCGAAGCCGTTCGCAAACGCCCCGGAATGTACATTGGTTCGACGGGCCCTCGCGGCCTTCAGAAAGTCGTTGAATTTCCACCCTGCGGCGTAGTTGGCGGACCAGCCGGTATTGGTTTGCCCGCTATTGATGTAGAAGGTCGCGCC
>CAIYTL010000264.1 GCA_903929105.1 uncultured Micrococcales bacterium
GCTATGTGATCTCTAACCGCCGAGTAATGACCCAAACCCTGCCCGAATTGTTTCAAAAAATGCGCATTCAACCGGTCGCAGATTATCCGAACCGGCTTTTGGCAGCTTTGCGTGCTGCTGCGCCCTCTGGCGTATCAGAACCGGTTGTCGTGGTGCTAACCCCAGGTGTCTATAACTCGGCATATTTCGAGCACACCCTGCTAGCACGATTGATGGGCCTTGAGCTTGTTGAAGGCCGCGACCTCTTTTGCATCGGTGGCAAGGTTTATATGCGAACCACTTCGGGCCCTCGCCGCGTTGACGTAATTTATCGCCGCGTAGACGATGAGTTTCTAGACCCGCTCACCTTTAGACCAGACTCTGTGCTTGGGCCGCCCGGCCTGATAGCCGCTGCCCGCCTGGGTAACGTCACACTCGCAAACGCGGTGGGCAATGGCGTGGCCGACGACAAACTGGTTTACACCTACATGCCAGACCTCACCAGGTATTACCTAAACGAAGACCCGATCATTGAAAACGTGCGCACCTGGAGGCTCGAAGAACCTGGTGCTCTTGAAGAAGTTCTCGACAGGCTTGATGAGCTTGTGGTCAAACCTGTTGACGGTTCGGGCGGCAAAGGCTTGGTGGTTGGGCCACGCGCCAGCGCCAAAGAGCTCGAAGACCTTCGCAAAAAACTTATTAAAGACCCGCGCGGATGGATCGCCCAGCCGGTCGTGCAACTTTCAACGATTCCGACTTTGGTCGAAGGCGGTCTTCGAGCTCGTCACGCCGACCTGCGACCTTTTGCTGTGAACGATGGCAAAAAAGTTTGGGTGCTGCCCGGAGGCTTAACCCGTGTGGCTTTGCCAGAGGGCGAACTTGTTGTGAACAGCTCGCAAGGCGGTGGCTCGAAAGACACCTGGGTTATCGGCGGCGAACGCCCACCTCAAAAGGCTGAGATTTCGAGCAACTCGGCAGTGGCGGGCCTGTTAGCTCGACAAACTTCGAGTGACTCGGGCTATAGCGCTTATCAGATTCAAATTCAGCAGCAGCAACAAACCGTGGCAGCGGCCGACGCATTGCAAGTCGCCGCGCAGACCAACTCAAACGAAAGAAGCTCAGAATGCTAAGTCGCATTGCAGAATCATTGTTTTGGATCGGCCGTTACGTTGAGCGCGCCGACGGAACTTCGCGCCTACTCGACGTTCACCTGCAACTGTTGCTCGAAGACCCTTGGGTTGAAGAGAATCAAGCCTGCCGTTCGCTACTCGAGGTGATCGGCTCTTCGGCCGAGCAGGCGGGAATCTCGCCAAGCCACAACCTCGGGCGCGAAGAACTGCTAAGCATTTTGACCGTCGACCGCAACGACCCGAGTTCTATTGCGTCTTCGCTGAACTCAGCTCGCGAAAACGCCAGACGCGTGCGCGAGATTGTCTCGACCGAGCTATGGGAATGCCTCAACACCACCCGCAGCCGCATGCCTCGCAAAGTTGCACTCGACCGAGCACACGACTTTTTTGGTTGGGTTCGCGAACGCACCGCCCTAGCTGTTGGCATTGTTGAAAGCAGCACCAGCCGCGATGAAGCCTGGACCTTCTTCACATTAGGCCGAAGCCTAGAGCGAGTCGACATGACTGCCCGACTGCTTGCAACTAGTGAACTCACCCAAGCCAGCGGCCCATCGTGGACAACAATTCTTAGAAGCTGCGGCGCCTATGAGGCATACCTTCGCACCTACCGTGGGGTGCCTTCGGCCACCAACGCCGCAGAGTTTTTGCTGCTTGACCGCATTTTTCCGCGCAGCGTGATTTTTGCTCTAACCCGAGCAGAGAGCTGCCTAGCCGACTTAGCTCCAACCACAGACCGAGTTGGCGTGAGCGATGTGGCCCTGCGTCAACTTGGGCAGATTCGAACGAACCTGGAATATCGATCGGCGCCCGACATTCTTGCCAATCTGACCAGTGAAATGGTTGCCTTGCAGCAGGGCATTGGTGAAATCTCAGAAGCTATTCGCCTCAGGTATTTTCCGGTCAATGCGACACCGGTTTGGGTGGGTGAGGTTGTATGAAACGCTATCGCGTAGTTCACACCACCGGCTTCAAATATTCAGGGGTGGTCGTCACCAGCTACAACGAGGCTCGCATGTTGCCGGCTCGCGACGAAACCCAGTTGGTTTTTTCGGGCAAAATTGAAATCACACCAAATGGTTCGAGTCACGAATATTCTGATTATTTTGGCACGCGCACAATCTTTTTTGAGGTGCTTGAGCCGCACGAGGAGCTAACCATCACCTCGACGAGTTTGGTAGAAGTGCGCCCCAGCGATCACAAAACTACTTTGGCAAACACTAACTTTCAGTGGAGTGCTTTGCCGACAGCCATTCAGTCTTCACTCGAACTCACTGATGCAACTGGCCTCACCCGCCGCACCTCACCGCCTGCTGAACTTCTAAAGTTTGCTAAAAAGCGAGCCGAAGAACTAAGCCCCTATGAGACCGCACTCGAAGTCATGAAGTTCATCAACAGCAAAATGACTTATCTGCACGGTGAAACCGGTGTTCATTCGGTTGCTACCGAAGCCTGGACCAAAAAGCGCGGAGTTTGCCAAGATTTCACGCACCTGGCGCTTGGCGCCTTGCGGGCAGTGGGCATTCCAGCGCGATACGTTAGCGGATACCTGCACCCAGCTCTGGAACCTGAGATTGGTGACAAAGTTGTTGGCGAGTCACACGCCTGGGTCGAGTTTTATGCTGGCAGTTGGGTTGCCTATGACCCGACCAACGACGTTTTCATTGAAGATCGACACATTGTGGTTGCACACGGTCGCGATTACAACGACGTAGCCCCGCTGCGCGGAGTTTATGCCGGTTCAACTGATTCAGAATTATTCGTGTCAGTAGAAATCACGCGCGAAGCCTGAGTAGTCTAGGCGCATGACAACGCTGCCACTTCAAAAGACTTTCACCGACGCTTTTGGCGTTGAAATCACATATTTTGAGTGGCCAGTGGCTGCTCCTAAAGCTGTCGTGCAACTGGTTCACGGCGTTGGCGAGCACGTGCGTCGCTATGACCACGTGGCTAGTGCGTTAAATCGAGCAGGCTACAGCGTTTATGCCGAAGACCACCGCGGTCACGGTGTCACCGGCCAAAACATGGTCAAAACCGGCCTGACAAATAAGCTCGGTCGACTTGGCCCCGGCGGCATGAATGGCGTTTTTGCCGAAGTCACCCAAATGGGCGAAATTGCCAGAACCGAAAACCCTGGTTTGCCCGTGCTATTAGTTGGCCACAGCTTTGGCAGCTACATTTCGCAGAAAATCATCAATAAACATTCTGATGACTATGCCGCTCTAGTGCTCTCGGGCAGTTCACTGGTGATTCCAGGCTTCATGGCA
>CAIYTL010000265.1 GCA_903929105.1 uncultured Micrococcales bacterium
CTCGCCGCGCTTTCGGCGCCGTGAACTTTGGCAACCTGTCGAACTTTTGTGGCAAGACCACCCAAAATCATCACCGGATCAGCGCCGGTTTGCAGCAGGTGCCGCAATATCGCAAGCGCCTCACCCTCTTGACCTGCCATGCAGGTGTCAGCAAGTTTGAAAGTTGTCGTCTCGACTCGACCGCCGTAGTAGTTATCAACAATCTCTTCGGTAATGCTTTCAGCGCTGTCTTGAATCAACTGTTCGCAGGCCGCCGCCAACTCTGCGACGTCGTCGTTGAATGCCTCGACGAGTGCTCGCACAGCACCGTTGCTGATTTTGCGCTGTTGCGCTGAGAATTCTGCGGTCACGAACGCTGATTTTTCGTTGTCTTTAGCGAGCTTGTCGCAAAGCACAACCGTGGTTTTGTCATTGGCGCGAAGGGCTTCAATTAGTTTTTTAGCGCGAACACTCGAATTGTTGTGCCTAAATATCACCGTGACATCGTCTGGCGGTGCATTTATGTATGCCATTGCATCGTCTAGCAGTGGGTCAGAAAGCCGCTCAAGAGCTCGCACAATAAGCAAACGGGGTTCGCCAAACAGTGAAGGCGCCGTCAGATCGAAAATTTGGCCGGCGGTGTAGTCGCTGGCTTCGATCTCGGTGACCTCTAGACTCGAATCTTTCGATTTGAGTTGTTCACGCACTGACCGAATGGCTCTAGTAGCAAAATAATCTTCGTTGCCGAAGACAAAGACGATGGGTGACGGTTTCACCGAACGCCAATCAATCTGTTTTGCCTTGCTCACCCTGAAAGCCTAACCCGAAGCCACCTGGTTGCTGGGTAACTGAGATGGAGCCATGCTCATCTGTGCGCTCGATAACAGCCCCGATGCGCGACAAGAGGTTCAGAGTCTTTGCCGTGGGATGCCCGTAGCTGTTGCCTTTGCCAACAGAAATCAAAGCTAAAACAGGCCTCAATGCTGTTATCAATGCAGGGTCTTGATCTGCACTGCCGTGGTGTGAGACCTTCATCACTAGGGGAACACTGGCAAGTTGATTATCAAACCAAGTGTTTGACTCTTGCCTCAGCCTAATTTGACCCTTTTCGCCAAGATCGGCCAACGTGATGATGTCGACAGTTGCGCTTCTCCAGAGCATTGTGATGCTGCCATCGTTTGAATCGACAGCCTCGAATGCTCCGCGATGGGGCGAAAGAACTTGCCAGCTAAAGTCTCCGAGTTCACCAGCTAACCCTGTTTCGGCAAGTTGCACAGAAATGCCGTGTTGCTCGAGCATCGCCCGAGCATCGTTTGCGCCGGGCCTGCGATCTTCAAATGGTGTCAACATCGCTGAATCGACTTTGCGGCCGGCTAGAGCCCCAGATAGTCCGGCAACGTGATCTAGATCAAAGTGAGTGAGCTGCAACAGATTAATGTGCGTGATTTGCAACTGTTTCAGGCAAACGTCAATTCGATTCGGGTCGCGACCAACATCAATCACAGCTACTTCATTTTGCGACCTAATGACAGTCGCATCGCCCTGGCCGACGTCACAGCTCACCATAAACCACCCCGACTTGGCCCAAGAAACTAGGCGAATGCTTGAGGCAGTGGCCAGAGCAACCACGATGCAGACTACGAGTGCAATCGAGGCAAAACCAAAGACTCTAAAAGAACGTCGAGCATTCACGGCAATCAGCAAAATACTAAAACTTAGCAGGCTGGCCAATAGCAGCCCTGGGCCGCCCGAAGGCCAGAATCCTGTTGCTGCTGGCAGGTGGCTCAGGTAATGAGCGAGAAGAATAATTGGAATGGCAAAAATGGACGCGACGAAGCTAAGAAATGACGCCAACGGCAGCC
>CAIYTL010000266.1 GCA_903929105.1 uncultured Micrococcales bacterium
CCCATTCTGGCTAAAGACATGCTGCCTTCTGCTGGCAGTCGAAGGCGCTGCCCAGGCCAATCTTGATTTGTGCTCACCCAGCAATCTTAAATGAACTAAATGTTTAACATTCACGAAACAAAAAGCGACGCTTCTCGTAGCCTGCGGCGGTAAACTTTTTTATAAGGCGTAATGGCTCGCCTGCCCTCACCTCTAAATCGAAGGGATCTCCCTATGTTCAAGACTGCATCTGAGGTTGTTGCTTACATTAAAGAGAACGACGTAAAGTTCCTTGATGTTCGCTTCACCGACCTACCTGGTGTTCAGCAGCACTTCAACCTTCCGGCCAGCATGATTGACGAAGAGTTCTTCGTTGACGGCCAGCTTTTCGATGGTTCGTCGATTCGCGGCTTTGCCTCGATTCACGAGTCAGACATGCAATTGATTCCAGATGTCACAACCGCCTACCTTGACGCTTTCCGCGCCGAGAAGACGCTCATTATGATCTTCGACATCTACAACCCACGCAACGGTGAAATCTATGCAAAAGACCCACGTCAGGTAGCCCGCAAAGCTCAGGCGTATCTTGCAAGCACCGGCATCGCAGACACTGCATTCTTCGCACCAGAAGCTGAATTCTTCATCTTCGACGACGTTCGCTACCACTACAGCCAGAACAGCTCAGGTCACTTCATTGACTCTGACGAAGCTGCCTGGAACTCGGGTCGCGACGAAAAGGTGAACGGTCAGGGCGGAAACCTTGCCAACAAGACTCCTTACAAGGGTGGTTATTTTCCGGTATCACCAGTTGACAAGCACGCAGACATGCGTGACAACATCGTTCTTGAGCTAGCTGCTGCCGGTCTTTCGGTTGAGCGCAGCCACCACGAGGTTGGCACAGCAGGTCAGGGCGAAATCAACTACCGCTTTGACACTCTTCTTCACTCAGCAGACGACATCTTGAAGTTCAAATACATCGTAAAGAACGTTGCTGACCAGTGGGGCAAGACTGCAACCTTTATGCCAAAGCCACTCTTTGGCGACAACGGCTCGGGCATGCACGTTCACCAGTCACTCTGGAAAGACGGCAAGCCGTTGTTTTATGACGAGGCTGGCTACGGTGGCCTAAGCGACATCGCGCGCTGGTACATTGGTGGTTTGTTGAAGCACGCTCCATCGCTTCTAGCGTTCACCAACCCAACCGTTAACAGCTACCACCGCCTCGTTCCTGGCTTTGAAGCGCCAGTAAACTTGGTCTACTCGGCAGGTAACCGCTCGGCTACTATTCGCATTCCGATGACCGGCACTAACCCTAAAGCAAAGCGCATCGAGTTCCGTGCTCCTGACGCATCAAGCAACCCTTACCTAGCTTTCGCAGCTATGTTGATGGCTGGCCTTGACGGCATCAAGAACCGCACCGAGCCACACGCTCCTGTTGACAAAGACCTTTACGAGCTTCCTCCAGAGGAGGCCAAGTTGATTCCTCAGGTTCCTGGAAACCTTGAGGACGTCTTGAAGGCTCTTGAAGCAGACCACGACTACCTTCTTGCCGGCGATGTATTCACCAAGGATCTAATCGAGACTTGGATCGACTACAAGCGCGAGAAAGAAATCAAGCCGCTAGCACTTCGCCCGCACCCATACGAGTTCGAGCTTTACTACGGCGTTTAG
This sequence comes from uncultured Micrococcales bacterium, assembly GCA_903929105.1. Classification (GTDB taxonomy): domain Bacteria; phylum Actinomycetota; class Actinomycetes; order Actinomycetales; family Microbacteriaceae; genus Rhodoluna. The sequence continues at coordinate 1,651 of CAIYTL010000266.1, forward strand.
TCAAAACCACAAAAAATGGAGGTTCCCGTATGGGAGCCTCCATTTTTTTATCTAAAAAAGACAAGAACTCAGTCTTCTGCCCCTGCAGTCCATTCGAAGAATAAGCGTTCAAAAACTCCTCTGGCACGGCGGGTTATTGCCAGGTAATCCTGTTCAAGCACACTTGCGCTGAACGGTGGATACTCCAAAATGCGCGCCATGCCATCGAGCTGGCGACGATCAACAGGCAGCACGTCTGACTTCTTGCCCCACCAGAGCACAGTGGCGGCTCTCACTCTTGAAGCGAAAGTCCAGGCTTCAGATAGCACTCGGGCATCGTGCGCCTCGATTAGCCCCTCTGACACGCAAGCCGATAGCGCCTCGAGCGTCTTAGGTGTGCGAATTTTTGGGTGTTCAGAGCCATGCCTCAACTGCAATAGTTGAACGAGCCACTCGACATCGCTTAGCGAGCCTCTGCCAAGCTTCAGGTGCCTTTTCGGGTCCGCGCCCTGCGGCAAGCGCTCGGTTTCGACTCGAGCTTTGATGCGACGAATGTCGACCACGACTGTCTCAGACAGCAACTTGGGGTAACGGTACTTATCAATGATTGACGTGAAATCTTCGACCAGCTGCGCATTGCCGGCGATCATTCTTGCACGCAAAAGCGCCTGAGATTCCCAGTTGGATGCCCATCGCTCGTAGTAGTTGCGATAGCTCTCTATCGACCTCACGACCGCGCCCTTATTGCCCTCGGGTCGCAGGTCGAGGTCGAGATCGAACTCGAGTGCAACGTCTTGACTGTGCTTTCGAATCAGTGCAACTATGCGCTCGGCGGCCTTCTGAGCCTGTTCGGCCACTGAATCAGATTTTGGGGCATAAACAAACATGACATCAGCATCAGAACCAAAACCCAACTCAGCTCCCCCAAAACGCCCCATGGCAACGATGCCGAAATCTAAGACATTTGCCAATGGAACATCTGAAAGTGATGCGGCCTCATAGCTTTGAACAGCATCGCTAATTGCGCACAAATAAGCCTCTGTGACGTCGCTAAGGCCTAACATCACCTGATCGAGCGACAGTTGCCCTAGAACCGCTCCCATGGCTATGCGAAGCGTTTCGCGGCGTCTCATCTGGCGAATAGCGTTAAGTGCGCCTTCGATGCCTTTGTGGCGAGCCATAGTGGCGGCGATTTCGCGATCGAGCTCATCTTCGGTGATCGGAACCAAATCTTCATCGCGATCGAACCATGCGGCGGCTTCAGGAATTTTCTCGAACATCTCGGTTGCTAAGCGTGAGTTGCTGAGCACTTGAGTCATGCGCTGGGCCGCCCCGCTGGAATCTCGAAGCATACGAAGGTACCAGGGTGACTCACCGAGGTGCTCACTCAGCCGTCTAAAAGCCAGCAACGCGGCATCTGGATCGGTGCCCTCAGCAAACCATTGAATAAGAACTGGCAGTAGTTGCTTCTGGATCGCCGCTCTGCGAGAAAGGCCCGAAGTAAGAGCTCTGATGTGCTCCAGTGCACCACCGGGGTTGTTGAATCCAATTGCAGCTAGTCTGTCACTCGCTTGTTCGCTGGTGATGGCCAGAGCGTCGTCTGAGCTCTTGGCGACGGCGGCAAGAAGCGGCCTGAAAAATAGCTTCTGGTGCAAGCTTCGAACGTCGAGTTTGGTGCTGTTCCAACGCTCATCGAAGCTTTCGACGGTGTCTTTAGGTGCAACCGATCTGGCAATTGCTCGTCGAGCTGTTTCACTCGCAGGCATTAGATGCGTTCGGCGCATTTGCGACATTTGGATTCGGTGCTCTAGCAGGCGCAAATATCTATATTGGCCGGCAAATTGACTCGCCTCGGTGCGACCGATGTATCCGCCATCAGCAAGTGCGTTGATGGCAGAGATAGTGTCTCGGTGACGAAGGCTTTCATCGGTTCGACCATGCACTAGTTGCAACAGCTGAACTGTGAACTCAATGTCACGCAAACCGCCTGGGCCAAGTTTTATTTGAAAGTCGATTTCACTTCGCGGAATGTTGTCGAGCACCCTTTGACGCATTTTCTGTACGTTCTCAACGAAATTCTCTCGCTTTGCGCTACTCCAAATCAGCGGTGCTAATGCGCTCACGTACTTTTCGCCAAGCATCAAATCGCCAGCGAGAGGTCTTGCTTTTAGCAGAGCTTGAAACTCCCAGTTTTCAGCCCATCTTTCGTAATAGCTAATGTGCGAATCAAGAGTTCGAACCAAAGCACCCGATTTGCCCTCTGGCCGAAGGTTCGCATCAACCTGCCAAAGCATTGGCTCGGTTGCAGTTCCATCTATAGCGCGCATCATTCGAGTTGCTAATCTTGTGGCACTCTCGATGGCGCGCTGTGAACTGAGGTTGGCTGAACCTCAATCGGCTACATAAATAACGTCAACGTCGCTGATGTAGTTGAGTTCTCTTGCACCGCACTTGCCCATAGCAATAACCGCGAAACTGGTTGCAGCCACCTCATCGGCCGCAAAGACACCAAACTCACGAGAATTGCTAAGCTCCCAACGTGCAATGAGAATGCCAGCTTCGATAGCGGCACCCGCGATGTCAGCTAAGGCCGCAGCAACAGCAGGCACGCCAGCCTCTACGTTAGGCTGCGATAAGTCAAAAATAGCGATCTTGAGCAACTCTGCTCGATATGCGCAGCGCAAAGCGTTCCATGACGCCATCACTGCAGCAGAAACAGCAGCAGGGTCGTCTAGCTTTGTGCTTTGCAAGGCAGCTGCAGCGGCGGCGGTTATTGTGGCATTTAGTTCTTCAGCTGTCGCGAGTTTGGCGCTTGACTTTTCGAACGTGGCTAGTTGAGCTGGGTGGCGTCTAAGAAAATCAGTTAATGCCGAACTAGCACCAAACAATAGGCACAATCGCAACGCGCTATCTGGCTTGCCAAGAATTCTCTTGATGATAGTTTTATCGCGCTCGGCAAAATCAATCAGTGCATTGAGCGCCTGATCAGGGTCAGCGCATAGCGCAAGCTGGGCTACAGAAGTTCTTGCCGGGTCTCCGACAAGTTTGACGAGCTGCTCTAGCTTAGAGACGGTTGTGCTGAGTTCAACAAAACCAAACTTGGCCAGCTCAGAGAGTGAGGCTTGCCTTGCTTCGGCCATCGGGCTCCCTAGAGAGTGGCGAGGTTCTTTTTGAGCTCGTAGGCGGTTACCTGCGAGCGATACTCGCTCCACTCACGACGCTTGTTGGCAAGAACGTAGCTAAAGACTTCTTCGCCAAGAACTTCTGCTGCTAGCTCTGATTCTTCTAATTTGCGAATGGCGTGATCGAGGCTTTGTGGCAACGGCTGAATGCCCATAGCGCGCCGCTCTGAGTCAGTTAGCTCCCAAACGTTGTCTTCGGTTTCGGCTGGCAGTTGCAGCTCTTCTTCGATGCCCTTCATGCCAGCAGCAAGAATCAAGGCGTAGGCCAAATATGGGTTAGCTGCGCTATCGATTGCGCGGTACTCGATTCTTGAGCTCTGGCCCTTTGAAGGCTTGTATAGCGGCACTCGAAGCAAGGCGCTGCGGTTGTTGTGACCCCAGCACACAAAGCTTGGCGCCTCGCCGCCGCCCCAGAGGCGCTTGTATGAGTTCACATATTGATTAGTTACCGCTGTGATTTCTGGCGCGTGGCGAAGCAAACCTGCCATGAAATGCTTGGCCGTTTTTGAAAGATGATATTGCTGACCAGCATCGAAGAACGCGTTTGTGTCGCCTTCAAACAGGCTCATGTGCGTGTGCATGCCAGAACCAGGGTGCTCGCTGAAAGGTTTCGGCATGAACGTGGCATAAACCCCCTGTTCAATGGCAACCTCTTTGATGACTGTTCGGAATGTCATGATGTTGTCGGCCATGGTTAGTGCGTCGGCATAGCGAAGATCAATCTCATTTTGGCCAGGTCCACCTTCGTGGTGGCTGAATTCCACTGAGATGCCCAACTGTTCAAGCATTGTCACGGCACGTCGTCTAAAGTCGTGCGCCGTGCCACCGGGCACATTGTCGAAGTATCCCGCATTGTCGACAGGCACGGGGCCATCTGGACCAAAATCTGCTGACTTTAGAAGATAGAACTCGATCTCAGGGTGAACGTAAAAAGAGAACCCTTTGTCACTCGCTTTAGCCAATGCTCGGCGCAGCACGTTGCGTGGATCTGCGGCGGCCGGTAGACCATCGGGGGTTTGAATATCGCAGAACATGCGAGCAGTCGGATCGATTTCGCCGCGCCAAGGAAGGATCTGAAAAGTGCTCGGGTCTGGCTGCGCCAACATGTCGGCCTCATAGGTTCTAGCAAGCCCTTCAATGGCCGAACCGTCAAAGCCAAGCCCCTCTGAGAAGGCCCCTTCAACTTCGGCAGGTGCGATTGCAACAGACTTTAGAGTGCCGGCTACGTCGGTGAACCATAGGCGAATAAATTTGACTCCACGCTCTTCAATTGTGCGCAAGACGAAATCGGTTTGTTTGTCCATCAGATGCTGCCTTTCTTCTGCTGATACTAGGCTAATGGTTATGCCAAATGTTCGCCTTGCACTCGCCCAAACGAATCCAATCGTTGGCGACATTCTTGGCAATTCTGAGCAAATTTTTGACATGGTCTGCGATAGTGCAGCCCAGGGCGCAAACATGGTGCTTTTTGGCGAAATGTGTCTAACCGGATACCCAATCGAGGATCTAAGCGCACGACCAGAATTTTTGGCTGCAGCAGAGCAAGCTGTGAAAGCTCTTGCCTTGAGAATTCAAGATCGCGGGCTAAGCAACGTGGCAGTTGTTATCGGTCACCCGAGTGCGGTCTCGAACGATTTTCGCGATGCCTCAACTTTCGATGGTGCCACACACGATTGGTCAATCGCCCAAAACTCGGCCTCGGTTTTGCGCGGCGGCAAAATTATTGGCACATATGCAAAACATCACCTGCCGAACTATTCAGTGTTCGATGAATACCGCAATTTTGTTCCCGGCGATGACCTGCTCACATTTGAGCATTGCGGTCTTAAATTTTCAACAGTTATTTGCGAAGACATATGGCAAGACGGTGGGCCAGTTGCGCACATAGGTACAGCGCATACTGACGTTGCCCTGGTGCTAAACGGCTCGCCCTTCGAAGTTGACAAAGTTGGTCGCAGACTCGAATTAGTTCAGGCGCTGGCAAAGCGCCACGACTGCGCCGTTGCCTATGTGAACCTAGTCGGAGGCCAAGATGATTTGGTTTTTGACGGAGCAAGCTTTGCGGCTAATCGTGACGGCACTGTTGCCACTCAGGCAGAGAGCTTCAGCACAGACTTGATCTTGTTAGATGTCAGCGACAATCGCTCGTTTGAATCAGTAACTCCCCCGCGAGTGCAGCCAGTTAGTGAAACCGAGG
>CAIYTL010000267.1 GCA_903929105.1 uncultured Micrococcales bacterium
CGTTTAAACTTAGAACATGACTTTTGAATCAGCTGCCAAACCCCGACTCGTTGAACTTGTTAAAGAGTTGGCGGTGGTGCACGGTCGCGTCACGCTTTCGAGTGGTCTCGAAGCCGACTATTACGTTGACCTTCGTCGCGCCACGCTTCACCACGAAGCCGCACCTCTTATTGGTCAGTTGATGCTTGACCTGCTCGACGCAAACGGGGTCACCGACTTTGACGCAATTGGTGGTCTAACCATGGGCGCTGACCCGGTGGCCACCGCGGTGATGCACCAGGCTGCCGCAAGGGGTCGAGCCATCGACGCCTTCGTAGTTCGCAAAGCTGCGAAAGCTCACGGCATGGGTCGACAGGTTGAAGGCCCTTCGGTTGAAGGCCGTCGCGTGGTCGTGGTCGAAGACACTTCTACTACCGGCGGTTCACCGCTGACTGCGGCCGAGGCTCTAAAGGCTGCGGGTGCAATCGTGGTTGCTGTTGCCACTGTGGTTGATCGTGACACCGGCGCACAGGCGGTAATCGAAGCTGCGGGGTATCGCTACCTAACCGCCATCACACTTGATGATTTGGGTTTGCGCAAATAAGTCTGCTGGCGTATCAATTCGAGGCTGAATCGTTCTCGCTGTGGTCACCAAGGCTCAATACGAAGCCTTTATGCCACCCTTGAATACTTAAGAAATTTGCACTTCAGCTTCACTTAAGAAACGAAACTCAGTTATTCTAGATTTCATGTTGAAATAGGCGGTTTGTGTCAACCTGCCATTTTTCAATTTGTCGACGACTAAAGAGGTAATCAGTGTTACGCAAAAAAGGCTTCAGATCTCTAGCCGCACTTATGTCAGCTGCCATGCTGACTGTAGGTTTCGCAACTAGCATGACTCAGGCTGCTCAAGCAGCCCAAGTAGCGCAGGCTTCGCAAGCAGCCTCAGTTTTGACGAACCCTACGGTTGCCGCCGCTAAGGCCACAACCGCGTTCAACACACCCGTCTCACTTAAGCCAACCACCGCAAGTACCGGCACAGACTTGCGCTTCTGCCTTGTAGCACCTGAGTTGTCGACCTCAGCTGCTTCAGAGGCAAACTGTTCAACCGGCCCAGTGCAGGTTTCTGGCGAAGGTGTTTGGAACATCGCTGCCAAAACTGGTGAAGTTTTGTTCACCCCAGCTTCAGACTTTGCTGGCACAACTACGTCTGTTGACTATCTGGCAACTGACTCAGTGGGCAGCTCAAAAGCCCCGCTAACAGTCGACGTTCAAAAGCCAAGTGCACCATCTGTTTCTTCGATGGTCAGCACTGCGCCATATAACACCGCTGTCACCGTCAAGCCATCGGCTTCGGGCAACAACATTGCAAGCCGTTGCCTAATTGACTCGGCACACAACGACGCCTGCGTTCAGGCACTTACCGTTGCTGGCGAAGGTTCATATGACCTAGCTGCCGATGGCTCAGTCAAGTTCACCCCAGAAAACGGATTCACCGGCAAGGCAGCAGCTGTCAAATACCAGGTCACCGATGCATTTGGTCAGCACGGTGTTGGAACCATTTCGATCACAGTTACTTCGCCGGCTGCTCCAGTTGTCACTCCGGTTGACGCTAAGAGCGCATTTGGCAAGACATTCTCTTTCAAGCCTCGTGTAACAGGTGTTGGCGCTAACTTTGCTAAGACCTGCCTGATTGCACCCAATGGTCAAGCCTGCACCGATTCTTTCGTTGTCGCTGGCGAAGGAACCTGGAAGATCACAAACCAGGGTTGGGCATCGTTTACCCCTGAAGCTAACTTCACAGGCGCTACCACTCCTGTCACCTACCAGATTGCAAATGACACTGGTTCTGTCGGTTCAGCCACCGCAGTAATCACCGTTCAGGCTCCAGCAGCACCTAGCGTTCGCGCAAGTTTCGAAATCACTGACTACAACACCGCCGTTGTTGTAACGCCTGAAGTTACCGGCGACGCAATCGATTCAACAAAGGCTTGCCTCGTTGATCAGAACGATGGCAAGTGCAAGAGCACAGTCGAAACCGCTCAGGGAACTTTTGCTGTCAAAGCCGACGGTTCAGTCAAGTTCACTCCAAACCCAACTTTTGCCGGAACCACCGAGGCAATTGAATACCGCGCCTACAACAGCCTCGGTGACTACGGCCACGCCGGAATCCAGGTTCACGTAAACCGCCCGGTAGCTTCGACTCCGATTGTCGTCGGCGCAGTTTCAGACCCAACTATCCTTTCAGGAACCCCTCGACTCAACTATGGAACAGACTCTGCTTCAACGGGTGAAGGTAGCACAAGTCGAACCAGTAACCTGGTCGGTGGTGTTCTGGTTTCATACACACTCACAGCCACACCGGCAACTGGTTCTCGCTTTATTCACTGGACCTGTTCGCCTCAGCTAACAAGCTATACAAACCCAGTTACAAGTGCGGTGTTCACCGTGTTGCTGACAGACATGACCGCCAACACCCAATGTGATGCACTTTTCGACATCGTTGTCACCTTTACCGCTGACGCTCACGGCTCAGTGACTCACTCTGGTGATAACTACATGAACATCGGCGACAACATCACTTCTGATGCAACCCCAGACGCTGGCTACACTTTCACCGGCTGGACCTGTGACCCAAGCTCATACAGCCCAGCCAGCTCTTCGGCTTCAGTCACAATCAATCCAGTAGTCGAGAGTGTTAGTTGTACCGCTGGCTTTGCCATTCAAACCTGGACAGTAACGTTCAACACCGATGGAACTGGTGACGTAACTCATTCTGGACCTAACACTGTTGATGATGGCAGCGACATTAGCTCAACTGCTACTGCAGGCACAGGCTATTACTTCGACAGCTGGACCTGTACTCCATCTGACTTCAACACCACTTCAGCAACTATTTCGCTAACCGGTGTGACTCAAGACATCACCTGTGTAGCTCACTTCTTGGTGATTCCTGCACCACCTGTGGTCGAAGAATACGAAGACTACGTTGACTACAACACACCTGCTGAAATCTCACCGGTTGTAACCGGCACCCAGATTCAGTGGGATCAAGCCTGTCTAATCGACGGCAGCAACTGTGTCAAAGAACTTTACGTTGAAGACAAGGGAACCTTTGTTGTTAACGACGACGGCACCGTTACCTTCACTCCGCTTGACACCTTTGCAGGCGACTCTGCAAGCGTGACTTACCAGGCGATTGACGCTTGGAACCAAACGGGCTCAAACACTTTGACCATTTATGTCAATCTGCCAGATGCTCCGGTGGTCTCTGAGACCAATGTCACCACCGACTACAACACACCGATTACCGAAACTCCTGAGGTTTCGGGAACCAAGATTCAGTACGACCAGGCCTGCTTGGTCGACAGCAATGGCGACTGCCAGACTGAAATCGTAATCGACGGCCAAGGAACCTTCACGGTTAACTCTGACGGCTCAGTAACTTTTGTTCCGCTTGACACCTTTGCAGGCGACTCTGCC
>CAIYTL010000268.1 GCA_903929105.1 uncultured Micrococcales bacterium
AATGCGAGGTAGTGCTAGAGCCAAAAGGCGGTCTAGGAACTCCCACATGCGGTCGCCACGCAAAGTTACGTGTGCACCAATTGCTTGGCCCTCACGAAGCTTGAACTGAGCGATTGACTTGCGAGCAAGGTTAACCTGTGGCTTCTGGCCGGTGATTGCGGTTAGGTCGCGAATCGCGCCGTCGATTAGCTTGCCATCTTTAGCAGCGTCACCGACACCCATGTTTACAACAATCTTGGTCAAACCAGGAACCTGGTGAGGGTTGGTGAAACCAAACTCAGCAGTTAGCTTTGCAACGATGTCGTCGCGGTACTGCTGCTTTAGGCGTGGCAGTGGCTTGCCTGCAACGGCAGACTTAGCTGCAGCCTTCTTAGGGGCTGCCTTGGTTGCTTTTACAGCTGCGTCAGTCATTAGATGTCCTTACCTGACTTTTTAGCAACGCGAACACGAACGGTCTTCTTGACGCCGTCTTTTACAACGGTCTCGAAGCGAACACCAATGCGGGTCGGCTTTTTGCTCGATGGGTCGATTAGCGCGACGTTAGAGATGTGAATCGGGGCCTCAACGGTCTCGATGCCACCGGTCTTGGTGCCGCGGTCAGTCTGTGAAACTTTGGTGTGCTTGGTTACGATGTTGATGCCTTCGACAATCACGCGGTTGCGCTCTTTGTCGATGCTCAAAACGTGACCCTGCTTGCCACGGTCGCCGCCGCGGCTCTGCTTCTTGCCGGTGATGACCTGAACTAGGTCACCCTTCTTAATGGTCGCCATGATTAAATAACCTCCGGAGCTAGCGAGATGATCTTCATGAACTTCTTGTCTTGAAGTTCACGGCCAACTGGGCCGAAAATGCGGGTGCCGCGAGGCTCGCCGTCATTCTTGATGATTACAGCTGCGTTCTCGTCGAACTTGATGTATGAGCCGTCTGGGCGACGGGTCTCTTTTTTGGTGCGAACGATAACAGCCTTAACGACATCACTCTTTTTGACGTTGCCGCCAGGAATGGCATCTTTAACGGTGCATACGATGATGTCACCGAGGCCTGCATAGCGACGCTTTGAGCCGCCAAGCACACGGATGACGAGTAGCTCCTTAGCGCCGGTGTTATCGGCAACTTTGAGTCGTGACTCCTGCTGAAGCATTTGTTACTCCTTGATAGTGGGGCGCTCGATTTTGCGAGACCCCAGGGGTTTACTTGGCCTTTTCGACGATTTCGACTAGACGCCAGTTCTTAGTAGCTGACAATGGACGGGTCTCGCTGATGATTACGAGGTCGCCAATGCCGGCCGAGTTAAGCTCGTCGTGAGCCTTGATCTTGTTGCTGCGGCGAATAACCTTGCCATAAAGCGGGTGCTTTACGCGGTCTTCAACCTCAACAACGATGGTCTTGTTCATTTTGTCGCTGACTACATAGCCACGACGGGTCTTGCGGTAACCACGAGTTTCTTCGGCGGTTGCCTCAGTTGCAACAGCAACTGCCTTCTTTGCTTCAGCCATGGTTATGCCTCCTCGGTTGCGGCAGCTTCAACAGCTGCTGCCTTCTTTGCCTTGGTTGCTGGAGCAGCGGCTGCCACAGCTGGAACGGCACGAATGCCTAGTTCACGCTCACGAATGATGGTGTAGATACGAGCGATGTCGCGCTTTACAGCGCGCAAACGACCGTGGCTTTCTAGCTGGCCGGTGGCCGACTGAAAACGCAAGTTGAAAAGCTCTTCTTTAGCTTTTTTCAGTTCTTCAATAAGAACTGAATCTTCAATCTTGTCTAGACCTTCTGGGGTTAGGTTTTTTGAACCGATCGCCATTATGCGTCACCTTCTTCACGCTTGATGATGCGAGCCTTTAGTGGGAGCTTGTGGATTGCGCGAGTCATTGCCTCGCGAGCTAGCTGCTCTGAAACGCCGCTTACTTCGAAAAGTACGCGACCAGGCTTGACGCTGGCTACCCACCACTCTGGTGAACCCTTACCGGAACCCATGCGGGTTTCGGCAGGCTTCTTGGTTAGTGGACGGTCTGGAAAGATGTTGATCCAAACTTTTCCACCACGCTTGATGTGACGAGTCATTGCAATACGAGCAGATTCGATCGGACGGGGGGTGACATACGCAGGTGTAATTGCCTGGATGCCCCACTCTCCGAAAGCTACTGTTGTGCCACC
>CAIYTL010000269.1 GCA_903929105.1 uncultured Micrococcales bacterium
AGCCAATAAAACGAAATGGATGCCGAGACGGTTGTGGTGCCGGAGTTCGTGCCTGCGCACTTAGTCACGATTCCGGGTAAAACACAGGAGCTGAGGGCGCCTGAGGTGCAAGTCGCCGTATTACCCAAAAGCGACAGGGAAATAATGCCGTTAGGAACGGAATTGCTTACCGCTGATGAAATCAACGTCGTTGAACCAGTAACCGATGAGGCCGTCATCGCCGACACCCTGGCGCCCTGCTGGGCAGCCGAAAGCAGGCTCATGTTGACCAGCAAAAGCCGGCCGATGTCCATTAACCCAAGAACAAGAAGCAGCAGCACTGGCACGATAATCGCGAATTCCAGTGCTGCTGCGCCTTTTTCAGAGTCTTTATTAACCTTGCGGTTGAGCAACTTTTTCATAGCTGGCTCACCGGTCTCGCCAGGCGAGACCCAAGTTTAATTAGAGGCTGCTTGCAACGGTGTTGAATGAGCCGTTGATTGCTGCACCTAGTGCAACTGCGCCGAGGATTACTGCTACAGCGATCAAGCTGATTAGAAGTGCATACTCGATTGCTGATGCGCCGCGGTCAGCGTTTAGCTTTGAGATTACGTTTGAAACGATCTTGTTCATAAAAATCTTGTCCTTTCCTACTAGCGAGGGCTTTTCGCTAGACGAGGTAAATCTACCTCTAGGAATAAGCTATTTCGCTGCAAGACACACACCAAGCGAAAGTTCAGTTTTCACAGGTAGCTCCCAGTCAACTCGCAGGGGGCTCTCAAAAAAGAGCTGTTAATCGCCCATTTTGATGTCAAGAATGATTCGGCGAACCAAATCTTCTACTGGCTTATCAGATTTGTAGATTTTGCCAGGTTCGTGCTTTGCCAGAGGGTCGGCGGTAGCAAGCTGGGCAACCAGCAAGTCTTTGCGAATCGCTTCGCCCTGCTGAGCCAGACGTTCTTCAAGCACTGACTTTGGGGCATCTAGCTGTGCAAACACAACCTGCTTGACTGACTTGTTAATAAGTTCGCGATAACTGCGCTTCAAAAGTGACGCAGCGATGACTACATCGCCTTTGTTTAGCTCTTCGATAATGTTGGCAACCCACGGGTCGCGATCATCATCGCTTAGCGGGGTGCCTTTGGACATCTTCGTGAGGTTTGCCGCCGGGTGCAGTGAATCACCGTCGATGAAACGCAAGCCAAGGCGCTCAGCCACGGCTTTGCCAACAGTTGATTTGCCAGACCCCGCCAAACCAATAACCAACAGTTGAATACTCATCGAATGCTCCTCGCTCGCCACTTTGCTTAACTACAGGCTACCCCTTAGCTGTTTCAAGAAAGTTTCGGGCAGACTTCGCTGTGTAAAAAACTGCAATAATCTGAACCTGTGGAGTTCGAGTTTGAATTTGAAAGCACCCTGATCGAGTGGCGCGGGCCTGCACCGTTCTTTTTCTTGCCTGTGCCAGCCGAAATGAGCCTCGAAATCAAAGAGCTAGCAAAGACGCTTAGCTACGGATGGGGTGTTGTGCCGGTCAAAGCACTGATCGCAGACACTGATTTCAAAACCTCACTGTTCCCGCGCGAAGGTCTATTCATGGTTCCTATTAAAGAAATAGTTCGTCGCGCCAACCAGCTCGAAGTTGGCCAGCAAGTTAGCGTCAAGCTTGTGCTCGGCGGCCGCTGATAGATTATTGACATAAGGGGGTAGCTAAAGATGAAAGTTCTTTTAGCTTTAGTTTTGCTAATCGCAAACACGTTGCACGCCAGCCCTGCCGCACCCGAAGCGAAAATGTCGCCAAACTCGAGGCTGACCCCGGGTGCGATCAACCGAAGCGTGACCCAAGGCAACATCCATCAAACAATTTGTGTGACCGGATACACCGCGACGATTCGTCCCCCATCGTCATACACGACCGCGCTAAAAAATCAGCAGCTTCACAGCGGGTACAACGTGAACGGTGACATGAAAACTTCAGACTATGAAGAAGACCACCTGATTTCACTTGAACTCGGCGGCGCCCCTTCAGACCCCAAAAACCTTTGGCCTGAGTATTACAACTCGTCACTCGGAGCCCGCGTCAAAGACAAAGTTGAAAACGCGCTTCACACATTGGTTTGCCACGGCTTGATCAAACTGAAAACCGCCCAAAAAATCATCGCAACAAACTGGCGCGGCGCCTATGCCAAATTCGTCGGTTCGCTGCCAAAGTTTTCGTTCTTCAAAAAGACCACCACAAGTTCAACATCAGGCACCAGCTCATCTGGTGGCACAGACCCACGCTTCGCGACTTGCAAAGCGGCCAACGCCGCTGGCTACGGGCCCTATTATCAAGGCACCGATGTTGAATACGGTTGGTATCGCGACGCCAACAGCGACGGCAAGGTTTGTTAGGCGCACAATAAAAACGACGCCTGTCGGCAAAACTTTTCGCCTGACGGCGCGCAACCCGACAAT
>CAIYTL010000270.1 GCA_903929105.1 uncultured Micrococcales bacterium
GACCTGATCCAAGACCTGAGCCCCGACCTGATCCAAGACCTGAGCCCCGACCTGATCCTCGACCTGAGCCCCGACCTGAGCCCCCGAGAATAAACACGTTGCAACCCATGCCTGGAGAGGATTATTAAAAAATAAAACTGGAGTTTCTTTTCGTCCCAACAGCTCGCCGTTGACCTCGCGAGTCATGATGGTGCGCGCAAGGTACTCGATGTTTACCTGGTGCACGATTCCGGTGCCCGGTGGAACAACTTTAAAGTCATCAAAAGCAGTTTGACCCCAGCGCAAAAACTGGTAACGCTCGCCGTTGCGAGCATATTCGAACTCTACGTTGCGCTCGAAAGCATCGGGTGAGCCTGCAACGTCAATAACCACTGAGTGGTCGATTACCATTTCGGCTGGCGCAAGCGGGTTAATTCGCTTTGGGTCACCGCCAAGTTCAGCCACAGCCTCGCGCATGGTAGCAAGGTCGACGATGCAGGGTACGCCGGTGAAGTCTTGCATGATTACACGAGCTGGGGTGAACTGAATCTCGGTGTCAGGTTCGACAGAAGGCACCCATTCAGCGATTGCACGGATGTGCGCAGCTGTGATGTTCGCACCGTCTTCGGTGCGCAAGAGGTTTTCGAGCAATACTTTTAGGCTGTAAGGCAAAGTTTTGGAGTCGACCGAGTCGATTCTAAAAATGCGATAGCTCTTGTCGCCAACTTTTAGAAGGTCGGCAGCACCGAAACTGTTGATTTTTGACATATGGGCACTCCTTGCAATGCAAAATCGGTCTTTTTTATGACCTTAGGTTCAAAAATAGCACTAACTAGCACGCCGAATTAGCGGCTTTATGACAAGCCAGATTAACCACAGCGTAATTGCATAAAAAGGAATGCCTAGAATGAGTTTCGCCGCACCTAAGGCTGACAGATTGTTGCTCAGGTAAAGAGGAATTTCAACGCTGAGTCTGAGAATGTACAACGAGGCGTAAATGCCAGTCGCGGCTGTGAAACGCTTGAAGTGACTAGCTTTTTTTCGCCAAGTGAAACCTTCGCCAATAAGAAAACCTACGAATAAGCCAACGAACGGCCAGCGAACAGCGATGCTTAGCAGCGCTATTGCAAGGTAGGCGCTGTTGGTGACGAGCCCTTGCAAAAAATAGTCTGACGCGTTGTTATCACGTAACGTTAGCCAAATTGTCAGCGCGATACTAAGTGCGCCAACAACTGCCTGCGTTAGAGCACTTTTGACAATCAGTTGCCGAATAAGGGCTGCTACCGATAGCGCGCCCGACAACACGATCGAGAGCCAAATGTCTTTGCTGAGCTGAAATGTCGTAACAAAGACCAGTGTGGGCAAGATTGACTCGGTTATGCCAAGCCATCCGCCCATTGACTTAACAATTGACTTACTTGTTACGTCAAGCTCACCGTTGGCATAGGTCAAACCAAGCGTTGACGCGACTTGCTTCGACGCTTGAAGCCAGATGTCTTGCTTTTCAGGTTCTTGATGATTCAACTAGAGCCGCCCCGAAGCTGCAGCGCCAGGAGGCATTACCAAAGGCAGAAGCTCGCGAGGGGGCATTGCGGCCTCGCCACGATTTATAACAACTCCGCGAATAACGTCTTCGACTACGCCAGCGGCGGCTGGGTCTGTCAAAGCAGCACCGGTAACTGTTACACGCAAAAACCAACGCGGACCGTCGACGCCGATAAATTTAAGATGCCGCGGCGCGTAGCTCGAATCGCCGATTGCTGAGCGCGAGAACTCCGCGAAAAGTTCATCGCCAAAAGCTCCGAGTTGGGGTGTCACCTTGCCACCTTGTTGGGCGACACTTGCAGCGAGTGAATCTCTGATTTCTGGCCAAAGACTCTCACCACGCGGCGAGGCAAAAACCTGCAGCTGCACGCTCGACTGCGCAACATCTATGGCAACTGCAACCACGTTGCCGGTGGTCTCGTCGACCTCGAGTCGAATTGCCAAATCTGGTCGATTGGGCACCCTGATCGAGCCAAAGTCGTGAAACGGCCTTAGGTCACGCAGCTCTGAGCTGTCGAGGGGTCCTTGATAAGCCCGCTCTGGATACTGAAAACTCAAATCGGTCATGTGCGACTAAGACTTTCCTGTTGATCCGAAGCCCGCGGCGCCCCGTTGAGTGTCAGGCAGTCGCTCCACGCTGATAAAGTCTGCGGTCTCAAATTTTTGAAAAACAATCTGCGCGATTCTGTCACCCTCAGCGATCTCAAAATCTTCACTTGAGGTGTTCAATAATGTGACCGCGATTTCACCTCGGTAGCCCGCGTCTACAGTTCCGGGCGCATTTAGCACCGTTATGCCGTGCTTGGCA
>CAIYTL010000271.1 GCA_903929105.1 uncultured Micrococcales bacterium
CCTCTATGCCCGCATCGGCACCCACATGTTCGACAACCTAACGTTCGACCAGGTGCGTGGGGCACCCGGAGACGGCTGGAACCGCGACATGCACTGCATCGACCAGGTTGTGAAAGAGCTAGAAACCGACGGATGGCTCGTCAACCAGACGCGCATGTGGCTGGCTTCGCACTGGACTGTTCGAAACGGCAAAGGCTGGATTCACGGCCAAGAGCGCATGTATCAAAACCTGCTCGACGGCTCGCGCGCAGCCAACCTGCTCGGCTGGCAGTGGACTGTTGGCTCAGCCTCAAAACCCTACGGCTTCGCAAGGTGGCAGGTTGAAAAGCGCGCGCCGGGGCTGTGCATGAAGTGCCCTCTCAAGAAGGCTTGCCCGATCGAGAATTTTCCCGCAGAAGTCGAGTTGCCAAGACTTGAGCGCCTAGAGCTGCTTGACCGCGACCTCGATGTAGAGGGCACGGCGGGGCCAGCATCCGTGGTTAAAAATGCCGCGCCAAAAGAAGTGTTGATCACCATCGACTCGATGGGCGATGCCGACCCTGCGCTTGCCGCAAACCCTGACCTGCCCGTGGTGTTCGTGTTCAACCGCGAGGCGCTCGCCAAGTTGCAGCTGTCGTCGAAGCGCCTGCACTTTTATATCGAGACGCTGCAAGACCTCGCCGAACGTCGCGACCTCAGGGTCTATTTGGGTAACCCCTATGACTATGCGCGCGCCACCGCGGTGGCCGTGACATATGCGCCGGTGCCTAGCTTTGCCAAATTCGCGAATCTGGCCGAGCTGCACCCGTGGCCTTGGCTGCGGCGCCCTCACGCCCGCAACATCAAGTCGTTCACGGCTTGGCGGCAAAACCTGGGTTAGCGAGCTAGTTAGACTTTTTGCATGCCCACACTTAGTCACATGCTCTGGTTTGATGGCCAGGCCGAAGAAGCCACCAACCTTTACACTCGCATTTTTGAGAACTCGAAGATTCTCAAAACCAGGCGAACCCCCGATGGCAAGGTCTTCACCGTCGATTTTGAACTTATGGGTGTGAAATACACGGCGCTAAATGGCGGCGACTACTTCACGTTTAGCGAAGCTTTTTCGATTATGTTGCTCTGCGAAGATCAGCTAGAGGTTGACACCTATTGGAACGCTCTGCTCGAAGACGGCGGAACCCCAGGCAACTGCGGTTGGCTGAAAGACAAGTTTGGGTTGTCTTGGCAGGTGATTCCCAAGCAACTAGACGTTTGCCTCAATCACCCAGACCCAGTCAAAGCCGCTGCTGCCATGAAAGCGATGATGGGCATGTCAAAGCTAATCGTTAGCGAACTCGAAGCCGCTGTCAGTTAAAGGAGCCTCAATGTCTGCTGCTGAAGTTACCGCCTATATAGAGGCTTTAGATGAACCAAAACGCTCAACTTTGCTGGCGATGCGAGCCATGTTGCTTGAAATCGAGCCTGGTTTAGAGCAAGCGTTTGCGTGGCGGTCGGCGATGTTCAAGTTTGGCGGCAAATATGTGGCTGGGCTTTGTGCACACAAAAACCACATGACTTTTTCACCGCAAAGCTCCGATGTAATGGCTGCCCACACCGAAGACTTGGCTGGTTATGTGGTGTCGAAGGGTTCGTTTCAGTTTGCCATTGATCAGCCGCTGCCTAAAGCTTTGGTCGAAAAGCTGCTGAAAGCGCGTTTAGCTGAGCTTTAGTTAGCGAACTCGGCTCGCGGCTGCTGCAACCTGACCTCGGGCTTTTGAAAAGCCGCTCTCAGGGGCGAACTGGTCGATGCGACCATATTCCATCGGGCCGGCGGGGTCGCAGTTTATGAATTGCAAGTCGCGAACGCCGATGCGTGAAAAGACCTCAACCAACAGCGGGCGCAAAAAGTCATGCTTGGTGTTTTCGCCCGCACTGTAAAGCCCGCCGCTCGAAACGATTACTGTTACCGGTAGGTCTGCAAGCTCGCCAGAGTTTTGATAAAAAGTGCGCACGTTCACGATTCGGTCGATCCAGGCCTTAAGTGAGCTTGGTGGCCCCCAGTTATACATCGGCGTTGCGATCACTAGGGCGCTTGCGTTGCAGAGCTCTTGGGTGAGTTCTTGAGCAAGGGCAAAGGCCCGCTTCTGGTCAGAGTTTTGCTTGGCCTCTGGCACTCTGCCGGCTGCCTGAGCTTCAAAATCGAGGTGAGGCACATCACCCGTGAACCGCGAACGAATATCAGTGATCGAATGCTGGGTCTGAAAGCTTGCCTCAAACTCGGCTAAAAGTTGGTTTGAGAACGACTTGTCTTGTCGGGTCGAGCTGTGCAGGCTAAGCAGGTAGGTCATTCGAATAGTTTAGGGTTTAGCTATGTGGATTGCTGGCCTTGACTCGGGCGCTGCAGCGTGAGCAGTTTCGAGCGAATCATCTTGGCGGCATTCGACCACCTCAACTTTGACCACGGCGCGATGGCTGCGGCAAACCCGCAAACAGATCTTGTAGTTTTGGTTGAATCTAAGCGTATGCTCACCGGGCGAAACTGGCACAAAGAGCGGTTGTTCTTTATGGTTTCGAGTGCCCGGCACTTTGCTCAGGCAGCGCGCGAGCGCGGGTTCACGGTTGAATATGTTCAGGCGCCCACCACCCCCGATGGAATCAAGTCGGTTTGGGCCAAGCACGGCCAGCTTGACACCGTCGCCGCCGAAGCTTCGTCTTTTGAGCAGGCCCGCCAGTTCGGGGCCTTGGGCATCAAAACTGTTGAGAATGATTTATTTTTGACTCCTCGGCAGCTCTTTGCCGGCTGGGCCGAGAAGCAAAAGTCTTTCGTGATGGAGAACTTTTATCGCCTGCAACGCGTGCGCCTAGGGCTACTAGTTGAGGGCGACAAGCCGGTTGAGGGTCGCTGGAACTTTGACGAAGACAATCGTCTGCCGCCACCTAAAAACTATGTTTGGCCACCACGGCTGCTGCACGAGCGCGACGAAATCGACCTAGCGGTGGCAGCCCAGCTTGGCCACACCGCCACCGACCTTTGGGCCACCACTCGGGCGGGCGCGCTGCAGGCGCTAAATCACTTTATTGAGCACAACTTAGCTGGTTTTGGTCCGCTCGAAGATGCTTCGACCAACGACGACTGGTCGCTGCACCACTCGCTGCTCAGCCCCTATATAAACGTGGGTTTGCTTCACCCGCGCGAGGTGGTCGACGCCGCCGTGGCAGCTTATGACCGTGGCGAAGCGCCGATTCAATCGGTCGAGGCGTTCGTGCGGCAAATTATCGGGTGGCGCGAATACATCAACGGAATGTATTGGTTCTTGGGCGAGGGTTATGAACAGGGCAATGGCCTTCGTGCTAATCGAAAGCTTCTACCAGTGTTCACCGACTCAAGCAAGTCGCGCATGAACTGCGTTTCATCGGTGGTTTCAGATGTTGAAAAGCGCGCCTGGGTTCACCATATTCCAAGGCTCATGATCTTGAGCAACCTTGCCCTAATAACAGGTGTGAACCCGCAAGAATTTTTAGATTGGATGCGCGAAAACTTCATCGACGCAAGCCAGTGGGTGATGGTGCCCAACGTGATTGGCATGGGTGTGCACGCCGATGGCGGGCGACTTATGACCAAGCCCTACGCTGCGGGCGGGGCATACATCAATCGCATGACCCAATATTGCAAGGGATGCGCCTTTGACCCGAAACTTCGCGTGGGCGAAAACGCCTGCCCCTTCACAACTTTGTACTGGGATTTTCTAGATCGTCACCGCGAGGCATTCGCAAAAAACCACCGCATGGGCCAACAGCTCATGGGGCTGAATCGCCTCTCAGACCTGCCCGAACTTCGAGTGCGCGCCGCCGAGGTGCTTGAGGGTCTTGAAAAAGGCTTGGTTTAAGCGAGCATAAAGAACGCGACTATTGAAGCGTCGTTCGTTGCATCTCGACCGTAAAACTATCGACATAAAGGCTGCCCCAATCGATGGATCCAATTTCAAAGTTGGCAACATCACTTGGCAAACCGGCCGTAGTCCATTTGGTCCACGTAGTGCCAGAGTGACCAGAAGCAAACGAGGTTCCCTGGCTTTTTACAAAGTCTGCCAGACAGTCTGACGAATTGCATGGGTAATAAGTGTGAAAAGCGTAGGCTGACCAGTTATTGAAGCG
>CAIYTL010000272.1 GCA_903929105.1 uncultured Micrococcales bacterium
ACCAGGCTGATGTCTAGCAGCACCATGATGCCGTGTTTTTGGCCATGGCATTGACCTCGCGCAGGTTCTGCATCGAGAACGGCTGGCCGCCGATCAGGTTGGTGGACGCCTCCATACGCACGTAGGGGATTTTGGCCGCGCCGTATTTCTCGATGACCGCCGCGAACTTGTTGAGGTCCAGGTTGCCTTTGAACGGGCAGGCAACTTGCTTGGCATGCTTTAGACAATCGGTTAGAAACGCCTTCAACTCAAAATCAAAGCCCTTGAGCTGCCCCAAACTTTGCTGTTCGTTGCTAATAGTAGGGTCAACCACACCATCGAGCACAAGGTGGCCAACTTTGTTAGCAAACAAAGTTGCATAGGTCATTCCCAAGAAGGTGCCATAGCTATAGCCGAGGTAGTTCAGTTTGCTGTCGCCAAAAACCGCGCGCAGAATGTCGATGTCACGAGCGGCTGAAACAGTGTCAACGTGCGGCAAGATTTTTGTGCTGTTCTTTTTGCATGCGGCTGCAAACTTTTTAGCCTGATTGATGCTGTTGGCTAAATCAGCTTTCGAACCGAGCGGCGCTGTTAGCGGGCCATAAAGCATTTTGTCGGTGTCTTTGGCACTCAAGCATTTCACCGGCGAACTGCCCATCACGCCGCGCGGGTCAAAGCCCACAACGTTGTAGTTGGCGCGCAAGTTGGCGGTGCCTAGCTGGTCGTATCCATCTTTAACCCACTGCACACCCGAAGAACCAGGACCACCCGGGTTGAAAAAGATTGTTCCTTTGGCGGTGCCGCTTGTTGCTTCGGCAAAAATTACGGCAACGGTGATTTCTGCGCCGGTCGGGTTGGCATAGTCAAGTGGCACAGAGATATTGCCGCATTTGAAAGTTCCGTTGCAGTCAGCGAGCGAAAGCGGCTGCGAATAGTAGCTCTGCAGTTGCGGGCTAGGCGCGATTTCGGCGATTGGCGTTGGAACACCAGTCGGTGGGGTGCCCGCAAAAAAACCGTTCACAGCGGTGCAAGAGGTGAGCAAGAGAGTCGCCACCATTGTCGATGAAATCAACAAGAAGTTTCGTTTTAGGTTAGAAGATTTCAACGTCTGTTCTTTCTGCGAAGTTGCACTGCAAGTGCCTCAAGGGCAACAAGGTCTCTTACGTTCGATAAAACTCTGGCGCGAGCTGTCTCGATCGCGTCGAGACGCTTGATGGTTTCAGCTGCGGTTAGCTCTGAGGCTAGCTCAGCCACCTGAACTTTCAGGTCGTCGTTAACCAATTCGCTTTGGGTTTGAAGTTGCACAGTCAACACGTCACGATACAGCGCCAACAGATCAACCAGAATTCGATCGATTCCGTCGCGAATGCTTCGTGTGGAACGCCGCTTTTGATCTTCGTCGAGGTTTTTGAACTCAACCCGATAGGCGTTAGGAATCGACTCGGTCTCACCCAGACCTACTTGGCGGCGCAATTCAAGTTTTTCTGCCTGGTCACGTTCGGCGGTGATCGCGTCGGCGTCTTTTTTTGCAAGGTCAAGCCAACGCTCGGCGGTGAACATTGCAGAGCTCACACTTGTGATGTTGAGAGCGGCAACGAGGGTGTCTCGGCGGCGGCCGCGAGCCTCGAGTGAAGTTGCCAAACGCCTGGCCATGCCCACGTGGCTTTGGGCCTCGGCAGCTGCTTGGCGCGCAAGGTGCAAGTCAACGCCGTCGCGCTGAACCAAAAGCTGGGCAACGTCTTCGACGCTGGGAACCTTGAGGGCAACCCGGCGAACTCGCGAACGAATTGTGGGCAAAAGGTCGGCTTCGCTCGGCGCGCAAAGCAGCCAGATGGTGCCGGCAGGCGGCTCTTCGAGGGCTTTGAGCAAAACGTTTGAAGAACGCTCGGCCATGCGGTCGGCATCTTCAATAATCAAGATTCGATAGTCGCCCATGCTCGCACCAAAGTGCGAACCAGCAACTAGGTCACGAATCTCATCGATGCCGATAATCACTTTTTCGGTGGTCAACATTTTTACGTCAGGATGCTGGTGCTCGAGCACACGACTGCAAATGCCACAGGTTGCACAGCCCTGTTCTGGGCAAAGCAGGGCCGCCGCAAATGCGAGGGCAAGGTTTGATCGACCCGAACCAGGTGGGCCGGTGAAAAGCCAGGCGTGATGCACGCCTTCGGCTCGATGAGCGACAGCCTTTTGCACTTGGTGCACTGCCTCGGTCTGACCGAGCAGGGTTTCATAAACTGCCGGCACATCGCCCAACAGATTGCTGTTTCGCAAGGTTGCAGTTTCGCTCATGCTAACCCAGCAAAGCTTTCACTCGTGAGCGAATCTGGGCCTGCATTTCATCGATGTTTTGAGCGGCGTCTACTACTAAAAAGCGCTGCGGTTCGGCGGCGGCAAGTTTCAAATATGAGATTCGTACGGCTTCAAAAAACTCAACTTTTTCACGCTCAAGTCGGTCAGGTTCAGTGCCGGTTTGGTTTCGACGGCTGAAAGCGGCACTGGCTTCAAGATCAAGCAAAATCGTTAGATCTGGCAAAAGCCCTTCGACAGCCCACATTGAAATGTTGCGCACTTCGGTTTGGTCGAGCTCGCGACCCGCGCCCTGATAAGCCACCGAAGAGTCAAGATACCGGTCGCCGATCACTATTTGACCGGCGGCGATTGCAGGTCGAATTTTGGTGGCAACGTGGTGGGCGCGGTCGGCTGCATAAAGCAGAGCCTCGGCGCGGGGTGCCACCTCACCTTTGCGGTGCAAAAGCAGGTGTCGAATTTCTTGACCCAACTCGGTGCCACCAGGTTCAAGGGTGCGCACAACACTTTGGTTTTGTTCAACTAAAAAGGTTTCAAGCAGGTCAGCTTGAGTTGATTTGCCAACGCCGTCGATTCCTTCGAAGGTGATGAATAAACCGGCCAAATCAAATCTACTTTCGGGTTGAACCACGTTTTACGGTGCGAGCAGGGGCAACTTTTTTAGCTGCTGACCGGCCGGTTTTGCCTGCCTTTGGTGCTGGCTCCCCCGGCTCTAATCCAAGTTTCTCACGGCGAATGGCCAATAGCTCGAAGGCACGGTCAGGTGACAGCTCATCTAAAGGCTCTTCTTTTGGCACAGTAGCGTTGATTACGCCGTCGGTCACATAGTTGCCGAACTGGCCGGTCTTTGCCACAACAGGCAATTTGCTGGCAGGGTCTTCGCCGAATTCACGAAGCGGTGTTGCCGCTGTTTGACGACCGCGAGCTTTTGGTTGAGCCAGCAGCGCAAGAGCTGCTTCTAGGCTGATTTCAAAGATTTGGTCTTCGCTGGTGAGGCTGCGTGAGTCTTTGCCTCGGGTGATGTATGGTCCGAACTTGCCGTTTTGAGCGGTGATCGCAACGCTGGTTTCAGGGTCAACGCCAATGGTGCGCGGCAGCGAAAGCAGCTTGAGAGCCTCTTCGAAAGTAATAGTTGCAGGGCTCATGGTTGCAAAGAGCGAACCGGTTTTTGGCTTGGCTGCGTCAGGGTCGTTCAGCAGCACATAGCTGCCGTAGCGGCCATCTTTCAACAAAATCGGATGGCCGGTTTCTGGGTCGATGCCAAGTTCACGGTCGGTGATAACCGGGGCGTCGATGAGTTCTTGAGCCTTGGCGGGCGTTAGTTCATCGGGTGCAAGACCTTCAGGAATGTTGACAATGCGGCGCCCGTTCTCGTCGAAGCCTTCGGCGTTTGGGTCGCCTTGAACTTCGAGGTAGGCACCATATTTGCCAGTGCGCAGGTCAACGCCGTCAGATATGTTGATGGTGTTGATCGCCCGTGGGTCGCCGTCGGCAACGTTTTCAGCAATAAAGTGCAAGCCAGGGTCTTTGGCTGAGTCGGTGCCAAAGAAGAAATCTTTCAACCACTGGGTGCTGTCGAGCTCACCGTCGGCTATGCGGTCAAGGTCTTCTTCCATTTGAGCGGTGAAAGCATATTCAACTAGGTAGCCAAAGTTTTCTTCGAGGTATCGAATCAGGCTGAACGCGATCCAGTCTGGAACCAACGCCTGGCCACGACGAGTTACATAACCTTTGCCAACTATGTTCGAGATGATTGCCGCATAGGTTGATGGGCGGCCGATGCCGTCTTCTTCTAGAGCCTTGACCAGGCTGGCTTCGGTGTAACGCGGCGGCGGTGAGGTTTGGTGGCTGGTGGCATTGACCTCAACCAGGTTGAGCAGTTGGCCAACTTCGAGGTTCGGCAGTTTGGCTTCTGCTGAGTCGTCGTTGTCGTTGCGAGCTTCGTCGACGCTTTCTTCATAGGCAGCCAGAAACCCGCGAAAAGTAACAACTGTGCCACTTGCCGTGAACTCGGCCGACTTGCCTGCGCTGGCGCCGACCAAAGGTTCGGCAACAATTTTTGCGGTCGTGGTTGATACGCGAGCGTCTTGCATTTGCGACGCCACTGTGCGTTTCCAGATCAAGTCATAAAGTTCGAGTGCTCGGCCATAAAGCACAGAGGCGAGTTCGGCTGGGGTCTTGAACACATCGCCGGCTGGGCGAATAGCCTCGTGGGCCTCTTGAGCATTTTTAGACTTGCCCGAATAAAGTCGAGGCGCTTCAGAAACTAGCTCGGCACCGAACATTTCGGCAGCCTGCTTGCGTGCTGCGCTGATAGCCTGCCCCGAAAGGGTTGGCGAGTCTGTTCTCATATAGGTGATGTAACCATCTTGATAAAGCGACTGGGCGACATCCATGGTCTGTTTTGCACTCATGCGAAGCTTGCGCGACGCCTCTTGCTGCAAGGTCGAGGTGGTGAAAGGCGCAGCTGGCTTGCGGGTCGAAGGCTTTGCCTCAACGCTGGCGACCTTAAGCACAACAGACGCAGCTCCAAGGGCCGCTGCAAGTTCGTCGGCCGCTTTTGGCTCGACCAACAACACGTTGCCGGTTAGCTGGCCCAGGTCGTTAAAGCTGTCGCCGGTGGCGATGCGTTTGCCATCGATGCTCTGAAGCTTCGACTCAAAAACCGGCTCGCCAGGCTTCTGGCTTTGAAGTTTGACTTTGATGCCGCAGTAGTTAGCCGAGACGAAAGCGATTCGCTCACGTTCGCGCTCAACGATGAGTCGCACCGCAGGTGACTGAACACGGCCGGCACTTAGACCACGCTTGATTTTGCGCCAAAGAATGGGCGAGATCTCGTAGCCATATAGGCGGTCAACAACGCGGCGAGTTTCTTGAGCAGCAACCAGGTTGGTGTCTAGCTCGCGCGTGTGTTCTAGAGCGTTTTGAATCGCTTCTTTTGTGATTTCGTGAAACACCATTCGCTTCACGGGAACTTTTGGTTTTAGCACCTGCAAAAGGTGCCACGCGATGGCCTCGCCCTCGCGGTCTTCATCGGTGGCCAGAAAGAGTTCGTCAGCTTTAGCCAACTCAGCTTTCATTTCGGCGAGCGCTTTGCTGCGCCCAGCTTGAATCACATAATAGGGGTCAAAGTTGTTGTCGATGTCGACTGCAAATTTGGCAAGCCAACCGTTTTTGCGGTCGGCTGGAACATCTTTTGGTTCGGCAATGTCGCGAATGTGGCCCACTGAGGCAAGAACTTTGTAGTCACTGCCCAGGTATTTGCCAATCGTTTTCGCTTTTGCTGGCGACTCAACGACTACCAATTTTTGTGATGCTGCCAATGGGTTCCCTTCAGAAACTTTTGTTGCTTTATTGCCCTGCAGGCTCGGCCGCTGCCGATGCTTGCAAACTAAGTGTGGCTGTTTTTGTTGAAAAACTGAAATCTATATAAATGTGTAACTCTATAAAGACTTTGTTTTCGACAATACGACATGTGTCAAGCTGCGCCGAATTTTCAGCGGATATTTGTTTGGCAAGGTCGCACGGCGGTGTCGGGGTCTTGCCCCTTAGAGCGTCATCGGCGGCTAAGGCGATGCGGTCGGCGAGCGCCTGAACTTCGAGTTGCTTGCTGCCGATCAGGCTCGCGGCGCACACCCACAACAGCACAGAAACAGCCACCGCCACAATTGCTAAACCCAGAACAGTGCCTGCGCCTCGTTCGCCCGCGCAAGGGTGTGGCTCTATTGTTTTTGAGCGCACTGCTGCTCGCTTACCTTTAGGTCAGCAAACTTTTGAAAACCTAACAAAGAGGATGCCTGGCTCAAGCGAGCGCAAACCAGGTTGCTGCCATAGCTAACCTCGAGGCGCGCCTGCGACTGCAAAACCCATTCGTCGACCAAATCTTGTGATTCGCCGCGCGCAAGGGCTCTAGCGATAGTGGCAGCACTAACCAACAGGCGTTGCTGTTGAAGCTGCCACTGGCCGACGGCAAGTATCAACCCAACCACAAGCATTACTGCGGGCAATGCCACCGCGAGTTCCGCGGTGACAGCGCCTTGCTCGCCGCTAAGGCGTTGCAGTGCCATTGGGGTTGTTGAACGTTAGGGCACTGCGCACTAAGTCGAACAGAATCTGCCGAACTTCATCGCTGCGCATAATGATCACCAAGAGGCCGGCGAACCCCACTGCTGCCATCGTTGCTATGACATATTCGGCGGTCGCGGCACCATCTTCTGATTTGAACTGAACTTTCATTGGTTTAGTTTGAAACAAACTTGAGCCAGCTAATTGGCCTGTGGCTAAACCGTGCAGAAATGACAAACGAGCCGTCTCTTGGCAACCGAGACGGCTCGTTTGTTGTTAGCAGGGCTTAGTGTGAAGAAGCGGCTTCTGCACCATAACCCGTGTAGGCGCGCACCGTCATTTCAGAGGCCTTGCCGGCATCCTCTTTTTCTTTGCTCAAGATACTGCCAAGGTAGCCGAGCAAGAAGCCCAACGGAATCGAAACGATTCCAGGGTTCTCGAGCGGGAACCAGTGGAAGTCAACCGGTAGCGGGAACATCGACTTTGCGCCGCCCGAAACTGCCGGTGAGAACACGATCAAGACGATTGCCGAGATCAAACCACCGACCATTGACCAAACTGCACCCTGGGTTGTGAAGCGCTTCCAGTAAAGCGAGAAAATGATGGTGGGTAGGTTAGCCGAGGCTGCAACCGCAAATGCGAGTGCCACCAAGAAGGCGATGTTCTGACCATTCGCAACGATGCCACCGATAATCGCGACAACACCGATGACCACAACCGTGATTCGAGCCACTCGCACTTCGTCTGTCTGACTTGCGTTGCCGCGCTTGATAACGCTGGCATACACATCGTGAGCAAACGAGGTTGATGCGGTCATGGTTAGGCCAGCAACCACGGCAAGAATCGTGGCGAAAGCCACTGCCGAGATAATGCCCAGCAGCCAAGGGCCACCCAGTTCAAGCGCCAGCAACGGTGCTGCTGAGTTGACACCACCTGGCTGAGCCAGAATGACACTCTTGCCGACAAGTGCGTTAGCACCGTAACCAAGAACCAAAGTGAACACATAGAAAATGCCGATTAGCCAGATCGACCAAACCACGCTGCGACGAGCTTCTCGTGCGCTTGGCACGGTATAGAAGCGTGTCAAAACGTGAGGCAAACCTGCGGTGCCCAGCACGAGAGCTAAGGCCAGCGAAATGAAGTCAAGCGGGTTCGCGCCATATTTCAAACCAGGAGCCAAAATTGAGAGTCCGTCTGAAGCAGGCACGGCCGGGGTGGTGGCAGTCGCTGCGATTTCTGGGTGAGCTGACGCATTGACCGCGCCATCGAGCAGGCCGTTTAGGCTGAAACCAAAGTGACCGAGGGTCCAAATGGTCATCACCAAGGCACCGCCGATAAGCATCACTGCTTTGACGATCTGCACCCAGGTGGTGCCCTTCATGCCGCCAATGAGCACATAAATAATCATTAGCAAACCGACAATGGCGATTACAACTGCCTGCTGCCCTTTATCGCTGATGCCGAGCAGCAAAGCCACAAGACCTCCAGCACCGGCCATTTGGGCTAGCAAATAGAAGAAGCTAACCACAAGGGTGTTCACCGCTGCGGCAGTGCGAACTGGGCGCTGCTTGAGACGGAACGCCAGCACGTCGGCCATTGTGAACTTGCCCGTGTTGCGCATTAGCTCGGCAACTAGCAACAGTGCGACCAGCCAAGCAACTAGGAATCCGATCGAATACATAAAGCCGTCGTATCCGTTGACTGCGATTGCTCCAGCGATTCCTAAGAACGAGGCTGCCGAAAGATAGTCGCCCGAAATAGCAAAACCATTTTGTGGGCCCGAGAACGAGCGACCGCCGGTGTAGTAGTCGGCAGCCGTCTTATTGCTTCGGCTGGCACGCAACACAATGAATAACGTCACGAGCACGAATACACCGAAAATGCTGATGTTCAGAACCGAGTCAACTTTGATGACAGCGGCAGCCGGAGCGGTGGCGGTGGCTTCAGTTAGAAAACGACTCATTTGTGGTCACCATTCTCAATCTGCTCGTAAACCTTTTTTGCTAGTGGGTCGTGCACTTTGTTAGCGCGACTGACGTACCACATTGTGATTGCCCAGGTTGTGATGAACTGGCCAAAGCCAAGAATCAAACCCATATTGACGAAACCGAAGACCGGGGTGGCCATGAACTTTGGCAAATAGGCTGCCAAAAGTACGTAGGCGAAATACCAGATTAGAAATGCTGCAGAAAGCGGAAGAACGAAGCTGCGATGTTCATTTTTGAGCGTCGTGAAATCTTCTGACTTTTCTACCTCACCCCAATTCACTTCAGATTGTGCGGGGGATGTAGCCATTAGAACTCCTTTGTCCATAAATAAAGCTCACCCGAGCGCGGTCTATGGAACAACCGCGAGTAACGGTGAACTTTTTGCAGTCTTGCAGAACTCGGGGTTTGGTTTGAGTCAAAGCATTTATTTTTTGAAAAATGATTTCAATTCGTTATAAAGCCTGCCACTGCAGGAACAACGAGCAAAAGCAGCATCGCGGGCAAAGCAAGAAAACCGATAGGCGCTAAGAGTTGCATTTGCAGTTTTTGCAGGGCGACTTCGATTTCAAAACTGTGCTGTTCAAAGCTGATCTGCGATTGGGCCCTAATCAGTGGTGTCAAGGCGATTCCGGTTAGCTCTGCAACGCGTATCAGCTCGAGAGTCTGGCTGGGCAACAATGTTGGTGAAATTTTTGCGGCAGGAACACCCGCTGCAAGAGCCACTAAAAGTTCGGCGCTTTGCCCAGCCGAGACTTGCAGCGAGCTGATTTGTGATTGAGATCTGCGAATCAGGTGCGATAAAACTTTGGCGTTAGCAACCAGCAAGGCTGCCCCAATTGCTGCTGCCACCAGGCAAGCGCCTGACCTGGTAATCGCGCTGAGCGTGTGAAGCCCGCAGAGTTCGCCCAGACCTAGTGAGGCTGGCGCAAGCCAAGCTACTAACTTGGCCGTTGCCTTTGGGGCAACCGATGCCAGTTCGACTTTGCGCTGAAAGCGATGCTGCGAGTCGTGCCACTCTGCGAGGGCTTCGAGAGGCTCGGCAACCGGCGTGCCATAGGTCACAGCAAGCAAAAACACGTTTTCAAGTTTTTGCATCAAAGAATCGGGTAAGGCTTCGA
>CAIYTL010000273.1 GCA_903929105.1 uncultured Micrococcales bacterium
AAATCTTCGGGCCGGTGGCTGCCGTCGGCATCCATTTCAACCAAAAGTTCATAGCCACGTTCGGTTCCCCAAGCAAAACCTGCCAGATAAGCCGCGCCAAGGCCTGCTTTTTCAGTTCTATGCATGACGTTTACGCGGGCGTCGCTCGCTGCAATGCTGTCGGCCAAAGCGCCGGTGCCGTCAGGGCTGCCGTCGTCGGCCACAAGAATGTTTACCTCTGGGGCATGCTTCAGAATTCCAGCAACGATGATCGGCAGGTTCACGATTTCGTTGTAGGTGGGAACAATAATCAGAGTTTTCAATGCTGGCTTTCTAACTTTGCTGTGGGTCTTTTTTGCGTGCTGCCTGAAGCAAGGCTAACGCAAACAGCAGCAGTGAACCTAAGTTGAACACGGTAATAAAGAAACTATTCAGCCAAAAGGCAGGCGTGTGTGAGTTTCTTAGCGGAACCGTTTGAACCATGACAGCGGCCTTGAAAGGGGTCAAGGAGTCAATCACTGTTCCGTCAGGGGCATAAACGGCCGATACCCCGACCGTTGAGACACTAACGAGCGCCCTGCCGGTTTCAATGGCCCGCAGTTTTGCAAACGCGGCCTGTTGATACATTTCGGCGCTGTGACCAAAATCGGCGGCATTGGTTTGCACAATCAAAACCTGAGCACCGTGCGCAACCGAACTATGGCTTACCTCGCCAATGGCAACTTCAAAACAGATCTCGATGCCCAGCTTGGCCTTGCCGAGTCGATAAATGCCATCGCGGTTTCCCGCTGAGTATCCGTGACTAATTAGCCCGATCAAATCAGGAGCGATCGAATACCAGAAATCACGGTCAGGAACATACTCGGCGAAAGGTACGGGTTTTTGTTTATCGTAATGACTTCGAACTTTGCCATTGGTGCCGACAAAAAGGCTGGTGTTATAAACGTTATTTTGGGCATCAAAACGGTAGGTGCCCAAAATTAGCGGCAGTTTGAATTTGTCAATCACACTGCGAACTTCCGCAGCCGCGACTCCCGAATAAAGCGGGCTCAGATCTGCCGAGTTTTCAGGCCAAATAATGACGGATGCCTTCGGCACGTGCTTGGCCAGCAAATTGCTCAACTGATTTGTGGCAGCTACGTGCTTGTCAAGAATTGAACCAGGCACGTCGTTGCTAAACAGCCCAGCGTTTGCGTTGCCCTGCACCGCTGCAAAAGTGAAAGTACCGGCTTCGGCGCTAACCGGCGGCGTGGTTGCCATTGGAATGGCGAAGCAGGCCGCTAAAACTGCGAGGTTGACGAGGTTGTCTCGGCCGAGAATGTTGCCTCGACTCGCACCCCTTGACGAAAGGCTGTGACCGCTTGCCCGCTTTGAAAGGCTTAGCACTGTCACCAGAACAATTGCGGCGATTAGTGCCACGGCAAAGCTCAGCAGGTCAAAACCGCCCCAAAAGACCCATTTTGCCAACGGCGATTCGCTTTGGGTTTGCGCCAATGTTGACCACGGAAAACCACCATATGGCAGGTGGGTTGATGCCCATTCACGGGCCACCCAAATCGCTGCAAGCGCTGCTGCTGAGGCCAGGTTGCCAAACCTTGCAACCTGCGACCAAACCACCGCGGTCGCTGCCATTCCGAACGAAAATATAATGGCTTCAAGCAGCGAGAGCGCCAGCCAAGGCGCTGGGCCTAAATAGATGCTGAGCCAAGGCAATTGCACGCAATAGAACGCGAAGCCGCCTATCAGCCCGATCCAGAGCGCAGACCAAAATCTAAGGTTTCTAATCGAGAACCAAAGCAAGGGCAAGGCCACAAATATGGCCGGCCAAAACCCGTCAGTAGGCCAGGCCAAGCTGGCCAGCGCGCCACCGAGCAAAGCCCAGAGCACGCGAGCCGGCTTTGAATAGATGCTCAGTCTTTGTCTAGCCATAGTACGAATAAGCCACGATACCGCGCTTTACTTTGTCAACGGCCGCCTTGGCGGTTTGAGAGACTGGCGCTTCGGCAACGCTGGCGATTTGGTCCAACAGGTCGATGATCTGTTTTGACCAGCGAATAAAGTCACCCGGCAGCAAATCTGCCATGTCAAGAACTGTGTCAAGGCGAGCGCCGGTGGCCCAGCGATAAATCGGCATTGCCAAGCTAAAGTCAAGCGGCGGAGTCTGCGGCAGCTTGTGTTGGCGGCTCATCATGTCTAAGTCGTGCCAAAGATCTTCGGTCTCTTGGGCTGCCGACAAAAAGAAACCTTTGGGCACGGGTGGGTCAGCTGCGCCGTCGTCGCGTCGAGCCTCATAGACCAAAGCAGCGGCCATAGAGGCCAAGCTGGCAGGGTCTAGCTTTGACCAGACACCGTGACGCAGCGATTCAGCAATCAACAGGTCGCGCTCGCCATAAATGCGGGCTAGCTTTGAGCCCGCCTCGGTGATTTCAAGTTCTTCGTGAACGTCTCGGGTTAGATATTCCAGATCAACCAGCAACGAACAAATGCGGTCAAAGACTCGGGCCACTTGGTTAGTGCGGCCTTCAATCTGATCGATTATCGCGTCAGTTTCGCGACGCAGTTTGTGCCAGCGCTCACCCCAACGCGAGTGTGCCTCACGCTCTGGGCAACCGTTGCAAGGGTGCGACTTAACCCTGCGTTTGAGCGAAGCAAGTTGATCTTCTTGGGCGGTTCGACCCTTCGATTGGCGCAAATCTTTGCCACGTTGAACGCGCGTGTATCCTGAGGCCAAAGCCCGCTCAAGGTCGCTAATTTCGCGTCGCATAGCTGCATATTCGGCAAAATCACCCATGTGACACTGCATTGACTCTTCAAAGCCGGCCAGTGACGCCTCGCGGTCGCGAATGCCCCTTGCCAGGCCAACCACTGAGCGGTCAGCTTGAAACTGTGCAAACGAGGTTTCTAGAACCTCACGGGCGCGTTCGCGACCAAAAGCAGCCACGAGGTTGACCGACATGTTGTAGGTCGGTCTAAACGGGCTGACTAGCGGGTAGGTTCGTTTGCTTGCCAAGCCAGCAACAATGTTGGGGTCCATGTTGCCAGACCACTGAATCACCGAGTGGCCCTGCGTGTCGATTCCTCGACGTCCGGCACGGCCAGTTAGTTGGGTGTACTCCCCCGGCGTGATTTGCACTCGGCCCTCGCCGTTGAACTTATCTAAACGTTCAAGCACAACTGTGCGAGCTGGCATGTTGATGCCCAGAGCAAGAGTTTCAGTAGCAAAAACCACCTTGACCAAACGTTTCAAAAAAAGTAGTTCAACGACATCTTTGAAAGCCGGCAGCATGCCAGCGTGGTGGGCTGCTACTCCCCTCTCAAGGCCGCTGAGCCATTCGAAATAGCCCAAAGCCGAAAGGTCTTCGTCGGGGATATTGCGCACTTTGTCTTCGACAATGCGACGAATCTCGTTGCGATCATCTTGAGTCGTGAGTCTAATGCTGCTGTGAGCCGCAGCCTTAACCGCCGCCTCACAACCGGCACGCGAAAAGATAAAGAAGATCGCAGGCAGCATGTCTTCTTGGTCAAGAATCTCAACCATTTCGGGTTTGCTCAAGCGTTCAATGCGCGGGCCATCAAAGCCGCGGCTGCCACCTTTTGCCTGGTGCGGGCGGTATCCACCTTTGTTGCCTTTGCCGCCACGCCCGCCGTTGGGTCGGCTCACCTGTTGGCGCATTTTGGTTTGGTGTTTTTCAACTAGTTCTGGGTTGACTACCCCAAAGCCGCTGCCAAACAGGTCGAGCATTTCTTCGCCGAACAAAACGTGCTGATTTAGCGGCACCGGGCGGTGCTCTGAGACGATGATTGCGGTGTCGCCGCGCACCTCGTCTAGCCAGGCACCAAACTCTTCGGCGTTAGAAACAGTGGCACTCAGTGACACAACTTTGACGTCGCGCGGCAGGTGCAAAATTACTTCTTCCCACACGGCTCCGCGAAACCTGTCGGCTAGGTAGTGCACTTCATCCATCACCACGTAGCCAAGTTTGATGAGGCTTTCAGAGTTGGCATAAATCATGTTGCGAAGCACTTCGGTGGTCATGACCACGATTTGAGCATCGCTGTTAGTGTTTGTGTCGCCGGTGAGCAGGCCAACTCGCTCGTCGCCGTAGCGTTTTGCAAGTTCAGCATATTTCTGGTTGCTCAAGGCTTTGATTGGCGTGGTGTAGAAAACTTTTTGCCCTTGTTCGAGGGCCAGGTGAATCGCGAATTCGCCAACAACGGTTTTGCCTGCGCCGGTTGGAGCGGCTACTAACACGCCTTTGCCTTCAGCCAGTGCGCGGCAGGAGGCTTCTTGAAAATCGTCTAACCCAAACTCGAGCAAACCTAAAAAGTCGATCAGCGACTGGGGTTGTTTATTGCGTTTTGCCCGGGCATATCGCTCGGCTGGGCTTAGTTCAGTTTCGTCGAGCGATGTCATGTTCTAATTCTCTGTGCTTTGCAGCTCTGAAGCTGCTAGCAGGGCCGCGTTGCGCTTAGCAAAGACTTTATCGTTGACCGCTGCGATAGCTGCTGACGCAAAATAGAGTGCCAACATTGGAATCATTACCAGGAACATCGACATTGGGTCAGCTACCGGCGTTGCAAGTGCAGCGATGATGGCAATGGTGAGAAGCGCGATTCGCCAGCCTTTCAAAATGCCCTTAGCGCTAAGCACTCGAGCAAGGTTGAGCATCACCAAAACCACTGGCAGCACAAACGCTAGACCGAATACCAACAGCACACGAACCACAAATAGCACGTATTCCTGAGCGCTAATCAGGTTTGAACTGCCGCTTGGGGTGAACGAAAGCAGGGTTGTGATGAAAGCCGGAAAACTGACCCAGGCAAGTGCGCACCCCGCAAAAAATAACGGAATCGCGCTAAACATGAAACCGATGGTGAAACGACGTTCGCGCTTTTGAAGTGCCGGAGCTATGAAAGCCCATAGCTGATAGAGCCAGAATGGGCTGCTGATGATCACGCCGGCAAAAATCGACACCTGCATTTGCAAATCGAAGGCTGCAGTAATTGTCGGTAGGTTCACCGTGGCAACTGTGTGGTGAAGGTTCGCGTAGTCGATAACCGGTTTTGAAAGTGCGCTAAAAATCGGTTCATATAAATACCAGCCTGCGACCGAGCCAGCAAAAATGAAAAGAGCAACAAAAAATAGGCGGCGTCTAAGTTCTTTGAGATGCCCGCCCAGGCTCATGCGCCGTTCGCGGTTTTTAGTGCGAGCCACGAGGTGTCAGGCTATTTTTTGTCAGAGTCGGTCGACTCTGACTTGGCTTCGGTGCCTTCAGAGCCTGACTTAGCCTTTTTATCGGCAGCCTTCTCGTCATTCATAGTGCGCATTTCTTTGCGAAACACTCGCATCGATTCACCGAGGTTTTTTGCAACGCCAGGAAGCTTAGGGCCACCCCAGATTACGAGCACTACAACGGCAATAACAATAAAGTGCCAGCCTTCAAGACCACGTAACATTTGAACCGCTTTCGCTAGATATTTTCAGTTCAAGTTTAGACTGCGAAGCTAATCTTTGGCAGTTTCTAGGGGCTTTCGGCCAAGGGCTTTTAGCGCGTAGTCACGAACCACTTCGCGAGCAGCCTGTGGCGAAATAACTTTGGCCGCTCCCCCATATTTCGCAATTAGCTTGCCCAGGCTTGGCAGGTATCCAATGTTCATTTCAATGCGTTTGATCTCGTTATTGGCGCCGCTGCTCGACAAAATCTCGGCGTTGTAGTTGCCGATCAGGTCATATGCCTCAGGAGCCACCTCGAGCACCACTTTGATGTCATCGTCATTGCCCTCATAAAGCTCATCGCTCAACTCAAGCTCGTGAGCTTGTGGCCCCCAAGCGGTTTCAAGCACCACCGATTTGCGCATGCGCTCGAGTTTGAAATCGCGAATTTCGTTGCGAAGGTGACAATAGCCACGAACGTGCCATTCGTTGTCGTTCGAAATCAATTGAACCGGGTCGAGTTCGCGCTGCGTGGTGACATCTTTGCTGCTGTAATACTCAAAAGAAACTCGCTTTTGCGAGGTAATGGCTTGGCGCATTTTGGCAAAATCAGCATCGATGGTGCCGGGCAAAATAGATC
>CAIYTL010000274.1 GCA_903929105.1 uncultured Micrococcales bacterium
AGAAGTTTTTTCATCGAAACGCTTTCTCTCAGTTAGACCAAAATGTCTTTTTTGAAAACATCGTGGCGACGCTATTTAGCGTGGCTTCTGTTGGTCTGTTTGTTTTCAATCGCATGCATCTTTCTGTCGCGCTGGCAGTTCGACCGACGAGCTCAAGTGGTTTCGGTCATCAACACCATTGACGGCAACTATGACCAAAAGCCAGCTGCGCTCGCTGCAGTGCTGCCATCTTTATTTGATGCATTGCCCGCAGACAAACAGTGGCTGCCAGTAGTGATATCAGGGCACTACTTGCCTTCTAGAACAACGTTGGTTCGCAACCGGTCATTCGGCGGATACCCCGGCTTTGAACAATTGGTTCCGTTCGTCACCGACCAAAACACCGTTGTCATTATTGATCGCGGATGGATCGCCACCGGCAATTCGCATGACTCCCCCGACTATGTGCCTTTGCCTTCGGGTGCTGAACAGAGTTTGGTGGGTCGTCTCATGCCTGGTGAAGCGGCGCTCAACCGCACGGCCCCGCCGGGGCAGATTCCTTCGATCGACCTGCCATCTCTGGCAACGATGAACTCAGCGCAAACCTATGTGAATGCCTACTTGCTGCTTGACCACGAATCTTTGAAACAACCCCAGGCTAAAGTTTTGCCCAAGCCTTCGTATGGCGAAGGCAACCACCTCAGTTATGCGATTCAGTGGATCATTTTTGGAGTGCTGGCTTTTGCGACGCTGTTCTGGGCCGTGCGCAAAGAGATGCAGTTTTATCGGGCCGCAAATGATCCGTCGTTTGTGATTAAATCGCGGCGCAAGTCGGCTGTCGACAACGACGCCGATGTCGAAGATGAGCTACTTAGTTAGCTGAGCGAGATTAGCTCGGCATAACCTTCGTTCCAGTGGTCTTCAGCACCATCAGGCATGATTAGAACTCGCTCAGGGTTTAGGGCCCGAACCGCACCAACATCGTGCGAAACCAAAACTACAGCCCCGGTGAAAGTAGCTAGCGCGCGCAAAATTTCTTCGCGGCTGGCTGGGTCAAGGTTGTTAGTTGGTTCATCAAGAAGCAACACATTCGCCGAAGAAACCACTAGCGAGGCAAGTGCCAAGCGAGTCTTTTCGCCGCCAGAAAGCACGCCGGCAGGTTTGTTGACATCGTCACCGGTGAAAAGAAACGAGCCCAGAACCTTGCGAGCGTCGGTGTCGCCAAGTTGCGGAGCAGCTCGCTGCATGTTTTCAAGAACGCTTCTATTAACATCGAGCGTTTCGTGTTCCTGAGCAAAATAGCCGACCTTGAGCCCGTGACCAGGTTCAATCTGACCGGTGTCAGGCTTGTCGATGCCAGCAAGCATGCGAAGCAGCGTGGTTTTGCCGGCGCCGTTGAGCCCGATGATTACCACTTTGGAACCCTTGTCAATGGCAAGGTCGACCGCGGTGAAAATCTCTAGCGAGCCGTAACTCTTTGAAAGGTTGCTAGCCATTAGCGGAGTGCGACCGCAGGGCGCTGGATCCGGAAACTTAATCTTTGCCACGCGATCGACTTCGCGCACATCATCAAGGTTGCTGAGCAGGGCCTCGGCACGTCGAACCATCTGTTTCGCTGCCACAGCTTTAGAAGCTTTCGCGCCGAACTTGGCCGCTTGAGTGGTCAAAACCGAGGCTTTCTTTTCGGCGATAGATCTGTCACGCTTGCGGCGTTCCTCGTCAACTTCGCGCTGTTTCAAATAGGCGCGCCACCCCATGTTATAAACATCAATCAGCGAACGCATTGCGTCTAGATAAAAAACGCGGTTCACGGTTTCTTCGACCAAATCAACATCGTGGCTGATGACAATGAGGCCGCCCTGGTAGCCCTTCAAAAAGTCGCGCAACCAAATCACCGAGTCAGCATCGAGGTGGTTGGTTGGTTCGTCGAGAATCATGGTTTCGGCATTTGAAAACAGAATGCGAGCCAGTTCAATTCGTCGACGTTGACCACCTGAAAGTGTTTTTAGAGGTTGGTTCAAAATGTTTTCTTTTAGACCCAAGTTGCTGGCAATTGCCGCGGCTTCGGCTTCAGCCGCATACCCTCCAGCCGACTGAAAGTTCTCTTCGGCCACGGCATAGCCCTGCATGCCACGTTCATAAATTGCCTCATCGACACTGCCCATGTCGGCTGTCGCCTGTTCCATCTTTAGCAACAGGTCGCCCAGACCTCGCGCATTCAAAATGCGGGTGCGTGCCAATTCTTCGGGGTCGCCAGAGCGAGGGTCTTGCGGCAAGTAGCCGATTTCGCCAGTCTTTTCGACTGAACCCGCCGAAGGCGTGCCATCGCCGGCCAAAATTTTGGTGAGAGTTGTTTTGCCAGCACCATTTCGGCCCACTAAGCCGACTTTGTCGCCTTTGTCGACGCGAAAGTTCACGCCTTGCATCAGCACTCGAGCGCCAATGCGAATCTCGAGGTCACGAACGTTAATCAAAGGGGGCTCCGCAATACTGTGTAAAAATCTTGTAAACCAAGACGGCCTGCAAAATGCCTAGTCTACAATCGAGTTATTAACTATTTCTTCAAGCAGAAAGAGAGCTAACGTGTCTTTGACCCTAGCCACTCGCCCAACAATCGTCGACAGCTTCGTTCCGCGCAGCCTGGTTGCAGACCTTGCCCTAGTGATCGGTGGCACCGCGCTCACCGCGGCCGCTGCTCAACTAGTGATTCCAACCAGCCCGGTTCCTTTCACCGGTCAGACCTTTGCAGTGTTGCTTGTAGGAGCAACACTAGGCCTGAACCGTGCTGCCGCCTCAATGTTCCTTTACCTTTTGGTAGGCGCTGCTGGCTTGCCGGTTTTCACCGAAGGCAAGTCTGGTCTCTTTGACCAAACCGGTCACCTAACTGCCACTCTGGGCTATTTGGTGGGCTTTGTTCTAGCCTCTGCTCTTGTAGGCTTCTTGGCTGAACGCGGTTGGGCTAAGTCTTCGTTGGGCGTCATCAGCGCCTTTGTTCTGGGCAACGCAGTCATCTATGCACTCGGACTGCCTTGGTTGCAGTATTCATTTGGTGTCAACTGGGATCAAACCGTAGCGTGGGGATTCACTCCTTTTGTGGTTGGCGACCTAATCAAGCTAATCGCCGCAGCTTTCGTGTTGCCTGGCGCCTACCTTTTGGTCAAAAAAGTTAAAGGCTAAATAGACGCTGCTTAAGCGATTACAAGAGCTGCTAAGACCTCATCCGAA
>CAIYTL010000275.1 GCA_903929105.1 uncultured Micrococcales bacterium
TCGCCCGCGGCAAAAGTGAAGAGCTTAATGCCCTCGAGCATCATTAGGTCTTGGTCAACTCCAGCAGCGAGTTTTACTTCGGTGTTGTGGTGCCAGGTCTCAAAATCGTCAGCGAACGCTCTTATTTGAAAGTGGTAGGTGCCAATTTCGGTCAATCTTGCTTTTGTATTCCAGCGGTCGGTTCCGGGGGCCCCCGAATGCATTCGGTGAACCGAAGTTTTGCCACTAGGGCTGGTGATCAGCACTTCGGCAGCGAGAGCATCGTGCCCTTCGCGAAAAACTGTTGCGGCAAAGTCGATGACTTCGCCCGCATAAGCTTTTGCTGGCCAACGACCTTCGTCAACGCTCGGTTTTACTTGCAAAATCGGCAGTCGGCCGATCGGTCTTGAGCTGCGAAATGCGATGCCGGTAACTTTGTTCACACTCCATAACTTAGTGAAAAATTACGGTCGTTGAAGCCAAATCTGCAATGAGTAATAGCTTTGTTGTTAAACGCTTGCAATTTGTGGGTTTGAATCTGCATCATCGACAGCTCTAAAGAGCAACATAGACGCAGCCGACATGGCTACTTGACTGCCTGGAATGTAACTTTCAATCGTGGTTGGAGGCAGGTCGAGTGCACTGTTCCAGACCAATTCAAAATGGGTTTTGAGAATGTCTTTAGGAAGGGTGAAATTTGCCGCAATTTCTTTGCCGTGTGCAACTATCAAAAAGCGGTTCGTTGAACCATCGCGGTTTAGATGCTCAGCAAACCTAGCAACGGTTCGACGCTCGGGGTTTCCCCAATCATCGTTGGTCATGATTTCGCCGCGCGATGAATACCACCGCACACGATCTGACTCTTCGTGCATCAGGTTGTAGTTGCCAAATGATTTTGGGCGCAAAACCGGGTTCTCTCGGCGAAGTCGATTCAGGTATCCGACTGTCTCTTCAAGATCGCGTTCGTTGCGGGTGGTTTGCCAGTTAACCCAGCTGAGCATGCTGTCTTGGCAATAAGCATTGTTGTTACCAAGTTGTGTTTTAGCTCGCTCGTCGCCAGCGGTGATCATGGGCACACCGGCCGAAAGCAAAAGGGTTCCTAGCAGGTTGCGCATAGCCTTGCGGCGTGTGGCCAAAATCGCTAAATCTTCTGTCTCGCCTTCGGCCCCGTGATTGTACGAGTAGTTATTGCTGGTTCCATCACGGTTGCTTTCACCATTGATCTGGTTGTGCTTGACGTTGTAGCTGACGAGGTCGTGAAGTGTGAAACCATCGTGGGCGGTAACAAAGTTGACTGAGCCAAGAACGCCCGACGGGCCATCGACGACGTCTTGCGAACCAGACAGGCGAGTAGCTAAATCGGCTACGCCATTCCAGTGGTTGCCGCTGTTTCTTGCGGTGGCGATATCAGTGAGCCAAAAACGCCTAACGCTATCGCGGTAACGGTCATTCCATTCGCTGAATCGGTCAGGAAAATTGCCGGTCTGCCAGCCGCCAAGACCGACATCCCACGGTTCAACAATTAGCTTGGACTCAGTGAACGCAGGGTCTGCCTGAATTCGCTGCAAAAGTGAGTGGTTTGGGTCAAAGTTGTTGTTGTTATCGCGAGCCAATGTTGTGGCTAAGTCGAACCTGAAACCATCGATCTGCATTTCGTTAGTCCAGTAGCGCATCGAATCGATCACCAGGTCAACGACGTGGCTGTTGGCAAAGTTCAAAGAGTTGCCGCAGCCGGTGGTGTCTTGATAGTGGCCGGCGTCATCCATTCGATAGTAGGCCGAGCTGTCGAGGCCTTTGAAGCTGAATGTGCTGCCGTTGCTGCTGCCTTCGGCAGTGTGGTTGTAAACCACATCGAGCAAAACCTCGATGCCGTTGCGGTGAAGCTCACGAATGGCCGTTTTGAGCTCGTTGACAATTGCCTCAGGCCCAGCTTCTCGAGCAGCTTCTGATGCGTAGCGAAACTGTGGGCTAAAAAAGTTGATGGTGTTGTAACCCCAATAGTTGATCAGCCCCATGTTCATAAGACGTGGCTCGCTGATGAACATTTGAATCGGCAATAATTCGACCGCGGTGATGCCGATCTTCTTCAAGTGTGCGATTGTCGAGGGGTGGCCCAAGGCCGCATAGGTGCCACGCAGGTCATCGTCGATTTCTTGGTTGCCTCGCGTTAGACCGCGCAGGTGGGCCTCATAAATGATGGTTTCATCAAGGGCAATCTTGGGCTTTGTGACGCCCTGCCAGTCAAAAGTGTCTTCAATGGCAACGCAATAGTATTCGCGTTGGTTTTCGCGGTGTACTGCCCGCGCATAAGGGTCAATCAGGTTAGTTGTTGGGTTGAAA
>CAIYTL010000276.1 GCA_903929105.1 uncultured Micrococcales bacterium
CAGCTTTGATTTTGGCAGCTTTGATTTTGGCAGCTTTGATTTTGGCAGCGGTAGCCTTTGAAACAGCAGTTGATTTGCTAGCCCCTACCAAACGAGGTGCACCGCTTGACTGCAAACCGAGGCTTGCAATCGTGAACGTGGTTACCGAGTTCACTCCCGCGGTCGAGCCCGTCTTAGTAACGGTGACTGTCAATACTGGGCTCTGACCTGCCGATGCCGGTCCAGTGACCGTGAAGGGCAAGTTCGGGCCGGTTGGTGAACCCATAATCACTGTATAGCCCGGTGTCACAGTCGGTGTGAACGTATAAGAGTTGAAGTAGTTCTTCACGTTCACGGTGAATCCGTTTTGGGTTGCAACTGGAGTGTCAAACAACGGAGTCAGTGCGACAGAGTTGAGTGCCGTAGCGTTCACTGTCAAACTCGTGGTGGCGAAGCCGGCACGTGAGACCTGCACGGTAATCGCAACCTGTTGACCGCCACGAAGACCGACTACCTGGAACGGTAGCACTCGGCCATTTTGCACGCCGAGTCGAACCTCACCAGCGTTTGACGTGATCGAGTAGCTGTAGTTGGCATCGTAGTTAGTGACACTCGAGCTGATACCTAGGCTATTTAGCAACCTAGTGCTCAAAGTAGGTGTTAGACCCTGCCTTACATAGGTGATTGTGTAGTAGGTAGAAGTACTACCGTCTGCAGAAGTCGAAACAATGCTGACCACGGTTGCCGCGGTCGTCGACAAAGTGATCGCAGCCGAGGCTACACCCGACGCAACTGGAGTGCCGTTCACAATAATCGTTTCGCC
Source organism: uncultured Micrococcales bacterium (assembly GCA_903929105.1). Lineage (GTDB taxonomy): Bacteria > Actinomycetota > Actinomycetes > Actinomycetales > Microbacteriaceae > Rhodoluna. The sequence continues at coordinate 803 of CAIYTL010000276.1, forward strand.
GGCTGCCGAGGCAGTAGGTGTAACAGTTGCAGTGGTCGCATTCGATGACACTGTCACCTGGTAGTCAGAAACTGCCGGGTTGAAAGTGGGAGTCAATGTACCCGTTGACGAAGTCAACGAGGCCAGTGTGCCAACCCACGGAGCCAACTGCGTAGTCACGGCGTTCGAGAACGTTACTGCACCGATGTCATAGATGTAGTCAGTGCCAGTAGCCGTAGTCAACATGTAACCAGTCATTGCGCCTGCAGGTAATGCACGAGTGATTCTCGTGATTGTAGTTGCAGTTGAAGCAGCTGGAACAGTGAGCACGTTGTAGAAACCTGCTCGACCAGACTCAGCTGCAAACGGAGTAGCTGGGGCGCTTGACGACACGCTGAAACTCGTTGGAGTTGCCGCAGTAACCATAGCCCCAAGCACGTTGAATGCTGAGTTATTTGTCATGCCCATTACGTTGACACGGTCACCAGCAGCGAAGCTGTTTGCAGCGCTGTAGGTAATTACGGTTCCGTTCGACGAAGACCCTGTTACATCAACGTTGGTTCCAACGATCTCTTTGACAGTTCGCAAGTCGGTCGGAACCAGCACGCCAGTGTCGAGATATTTAGAAATCAGCGACATCGTCGAGTAGCCGAGGCCTTGGCCACATGACACATCAGCGCCACTGTTGAACTCCGTGCCGTCATGTGTCACATAGATGCATGTGTGCAACTGCGCTGAGCCGTGAACAATGTTTTGGCCGGCCATGGTCTGAAGCGAGTTGTTACCCGCACCACCCAAAAGAATCGATCCACCAGACCACTTAGTAGCCGAAGGTGTGACGTTTGAATATTTCGTCCAACCAGGAGTTCCCTGAATCAAAGAAGTCAAACCAGTAACAGTCTGAGGCGTTGTGATGGCATAGGTGTTGAACGAAATAGTTCCGTTGACTGCAGCTGTGTTTGGCACAGTGAGGTCAATGGTCGTAGTCGTAACACCATTCACGGTTGCTACCGCACCTGGGCCCACGGTTACTGCGAACGCACCGATACCTGCGCCTGAAACCTGCATGCCAGCAATGACGCTGGTAACAGTGCCAGGCAACTTGATGAACGTTGCACCGGCAGTACCGGTGACACCGGCCACGGTGAAGTCAGCTCCAAGCGAGCCGATTAGCTTGTCGTTTCCAGAGCTGCCCGACACGCCTTCGATGCCTACATAACCGTCGACAGGAGTGTTCAGCACGTTGGGAGTAACACCGCTCAAGTCAACATAAGCGCTTGGCTTAGCAGTGGCACCATTGTCGAAACGTTTCATGCCTTGATAGTTCACAAAGTCGAATCCGGATCCGCCAGTCGCAAGGTCAACGCCATCTCCAAGGTTGAAGATGTCATCGCCACCGTTTCCAGTAACGAAGTCGTTTCCTGACCCGCCATTCAATACGTCGTTTCCGCCGTTGACAGATTCAGAGCCCAACGCGCCACCGAACGGGCCTAGGTCTCCATTAAGTAGGTCAACACCTGAACCACCCTCGATCCAGTCGGAACCTTCGCCACCCTCTAGAAGAAGGTCAGAGTTCTTTCCGCCCTGAATGAAGTCATCGCCCGACTCACCAATGCTCGAAGCAGCGACACCAGTGGCGTTTCCGTTGTGAATAAAGTCGACGCCACTGCCACCATCGGCAATGTCACCGAGCTGTGATTCACCGGTATTGATAACGTCGTTACCCGCCCCACCTTTGAGAAGGTCTTCGCCGGCGCCACCCATGATGATGTCATTGCCGCCGAAGCCGTCAATGGTGTCGCCACCGCTGATGCCGCCGGTCAAGTAGTCATTACCATTAGTGCCCTGAATGCTGTCGTCGCCAGCACCTCCGGCCAAGCGACTGCCGCTGCTTGACGAGGCGTCACCGAATACGGTTACGTTGTCGAGTCCGCGGTGGATCAGTGTTCCGAAACCATCGAGTCGCAATGTGCTAGCTGCACAAGCCATTGCCTCAGGTAGCAGGTTGGCGATGTCAGTGATCGCACAGTCTGAAACACTGAAGCCCGGTGAAGTCACACCGACGATGCCAGAAGCATCAGCGCTTGAAACCTGAGCTGAAACCGATGGTGTGTTTCGTCGAATGATATCGGTGAACTTCTGAGATGGAATTTCTTCACCCAAGTTTGATCCAGCTAGACGACCCAAGTAATAGAAGCGGTCACCATCTTGGAGCTTAAGCATTTGGTCTTCGAACACATACTGGAATGTAGGACCAAGCACTGGAGGGGTAATTGGCTGCTTATATGGATTCTCAGCCAAACCACCAATCCAAAGGTCAACATCGTTGATGCCTGTTTCGTGAGTTGCCCAATAGCCAACACCGTTCAAGAAATCACGTGCGTCTTGCGAGTGGCTGTCGAGCACGGCTTGCGCAGCGGCACGACGCTCATCGTTGTTTGGGTCACGAGTCACACTGGCAGCGCCTGAGGTTTCGCTAGCCGTAGCAACCGAAATCGGCATCGCACGATATGACATCATCGCGCCGTCATTTGCGAATGCAATTGTTGCACTAGGAGCGTGAGCCCAAGCTTTCGAAACCGTGAATGTTGATGCGTCTACAGCATCTACAACAGCCCAATTCACGTTCAGCGTGTCAAAGCCTGAAATAGAAACTACATCGCCAACCTTGATATTCGAAGTGTCATCGGCGGTGTAAACGATTGATGATCCATCAGACACGGCCTGAGTTGGGGTGACAATCTGAACTGGTGCATTGATTGTCGGATATTTTCCGTATGCTGCCAAGAAGTTGACTGCAGACTGGGTGTATCGCAACGCGTCGAAGTAGTCATTCCATGCGTAATAAGGCTTCAACGTTCCACCGGTCTGTGAGCGGAACTGGTTGAGCGTTGGAAGACCAACGTCACGACCACGTGTGATGTTGAGGCTAGCAAGGTCAAGTGGCAGACCGAGCAGGTTGTTGCGAACAGCATCGGTGGTGAACTCATCAATTTCTTGACCGCGCTGTGCAGTCAAACCTTGAACCAAAATAGCCGTCTGCTGACCAGCGGTGTATGTCCACGGGTTAGTACCAGGGTCGTCAGTGGTCACCAAAGCAATCGGGCTGTTGTCAGTTTCAGCTAGCTTCGAAGTAGTGCTAACTGTGCTGCCAACTGCAGTGATTGCAGTCGTGCTTGAAGACGAACCACCAGCGTAGTAACGCTCAACCGAGAATGTTCCGGCGCCATTATCGCTAGCTGAAACTACACCGTTTGTAACGTCAAGTGAGGCATCTAAAAGCCCGCTGACCGAAACGATCTGACCAACATTTGGTGCAGTCTCGCCCGACTTCAGGCTGTATGAAATGGTCGAGTTGCTTTGCGAAGCAGACAAAACTGTCATTGGTCGTTGCAACCTACCCTGAGCTGGGTTGGTGAAGCCTTGAATCAGTGACACATCTTGGTTGTTGTTCGGATCATAGAACTGACCTGGGTTTGAACGAGGAATCGTCTCTGTCAGCATCGAGTGACCCAAACGGTACACAGCTGAGGCGAACTCAGCGGTAATGCTGGCGTTCACTGAAGCGTTGTATCCCAGGAATACAGGCAGGCTTGGGCTGATTCGACGAGCAAATTCGTCATAAACCATGTGCTGGTATTCCATCTCCATGATGAAACGGGCCGCCTGATACAAGCGCTCGCCACCGTTGGCGCCAGCGAATTCATTCTTGAAAGCCGTTGGAATAACAGGGTTGTTCGCTAGCTCTGCCTGAATGTCAGCCACTAGGGTGTTGTGCTCGCCGTGGAACACGTTGTGCACTGCCTCAAGACCGATGTTTTCGTTGATGCGTCCGTCACCGGCAACTAGGTGCTGAGCAAGCGATTCGTTGTCATAGAAACCAGCAGGAACACTGCCAACTGCGTTGATGATCGTGTCTGCGTCTGGCGTCAAAGGTGCGCCACTGCGACCAGTAGGTACTGCAGTTGACATGGTGTCGTTGATGAAGTTGTGACCGGTGCTAACTGCAACCCAGCTTGAACCGCTGCGGCCAGGCAATGAAATGCCACGAGCAGTGTTATAGGTTGCGACGCCGGTGGTTAGTGGGTTTGCAGAGTTACCCGAAGCCCAAACGAACTGCGAGCCGTCGCTGTAAAGCATCTGCGGGAATCCGGTTGATGATGGAATGAACTTTCCATACTGGTCGGTAGCAATGACAGGAATGCTCGATGCATCGTTGTCAACAAGCTTGAAACCAAGCAACAAACCTTGGGCTTTGATGTCGCGCCAGGTCGGCATGCCACCATTTGCAGCTTCTGAAGATCCGGTTGGGTGAGTCAAGGTTCCGCCAACTAGTCGGTTTGTAGTCCAAGCCGATGGCAAAGTTGTGTACTTCTCGTCGGTGCTCTCAAGCAAACGACCGGTCGAGCTTGGCAAGCCGGTGCCTGCGGCGAAGTTGTACTCGCGCAAGAAGAAGTTCTGTGAAGGGTGTGAGCCGTAGGTCTGACTCTGGTCGATGTAAGGAGACGTGATGTTGATGCTCTCACCGTTTGAATCTGCGCCTCTGGTCAAGACCATGAAGTTGGTGTTTGTCGCAGGAACGTAAACTGGGTCGTTTTGGTTCAAAGGAATCAAAACTGATGCTCCAGCTTTCGGAATCAAGTCAAGACCGTGATCGAAGAACTGGCCGAACCAGGTAAACCAAGAATCGTAACCAGCTGAAACGTTGTAGTCAGAAGTGATGTTTGGAATCTTGACTGAAGTCGATGCCTTGCCAGTTGTGGCGTTGATGGCGTTCTCTGACTCGTATCCAGATTGACCATAAAGAGTGCTGTTGGCCTCAGTGCCCGCCGCTACAGCAGCAGGGTTGTTAGTTGATTGGTCAGCAATCAAGTTGCTGATGATACGAGGCTGAGGGTCCAAAACAGATTTAGTTGGGTCTTGGTAAGCCTTCTGAACATCGTTCAAAGTGTATGGCGTTGATGGTGTATTTGTTGCAGCGGCCAAACGAGTGAAGTACTGGTCTGAAGCGCCCCAGGCTGCGGTGTCAGAAGAAGTTGAAGGGAACGAGTAGGCACCTGCAGTTGGGCTTTCGGCTTGAACTGAAGTGATGTTGTTGCACTGACCGTCAACTTGGCGAACACCCCAAGGGTTTAGGTTCGAGTAGGTGTAGCGGTCAGAAAGCAAAGTCGAGCCATATGTCGCGGTTGCAGCAGCGGCTACGTCAGCAGCGGTTAGACAGCGAGTGGCGCTTGTGACGTCATATGGATAAACCGGGTTTTGTGAAGGTGCGCGCTGATTTAGAAACTGATTATTAGTGGTCGCATTTGCCACACGAGTGCGGGCCGCGTGAGCCTCACCGATCTTGATCTGGTCAAGAATTCGCTGAAGGTCACCATAGGTGACGTTCAGGTGACCCGATGGCATCGCATAGGGTTCAGTTCGTGAAGGCCAGATTTGAAAACTGTTGATGGTCGCTGTGTGAGCCGAAGCATCGTCAGCCAGCGTGATAGCGCCGGTGCGTGCTCCAGCTGGAATAGTGACTGAATAGGTGTTGACACCAGTGATTGCCGTTGCGGTAGCCGATGCTCCGCCAGCAAAAGTCACTGTAACCGTGCCGTTCAGAGCTGTACTCGAAACGATGGTTAGCTGGTCGCCCACTACACCAGCGAGAGGCACTGTGGTGCCTGTGGTGACATCTGTGACAGGTGTTGGGTTAGAAAGTGACACTGAGACCACAGCAGCAGAAGCCGAAAGGCTGCTGAGGTTCGCCAAAGTCAGTGCCAATGTGGCAGACGCGACAATTGCAACAATTTTCTTGATTTTCAATTTATTCCCTATTTTCACTGTTGTGACAACAACTAATCGAGTTTATCACCGTCGACAAAAATCGCCTACAACTCGTTTGTAATCTTAAGCAACATAGTTTCAACTGCGATTAAGCAACCACAAAAGGCGACGACAGGCGGCTTTTGATAGTACCGCTCGGTATCAACTGTGGTGGGGCGTGCGGGACTTGAACCCGCGACCGACGGATTATGAGTCCGCTGCTCTAACCGGCTGAGCTAACGCCCCCGAACCGACAAAGGCAAGCCTAGTCGTCTGTTGACTTGAAGTTGTCAGCTGCTTTCTTCATGCCGCGCCTAACTTTATTGCCAGCACGTTTGACGCCTTCGACGACTTCGTCTCGCAGGTCATCTAGCTTCTCTTGAACTTCTTCGAACCGATCATTTGCTCTGTCTCGAAGTTCAGACGCAGAAGCCCTCAACTCATTTGCACGAGCGCGAAGCTGAATTACTCGGTTGTGCAATGACTCATTCAACAACCCGATTGGTTGATCATATGACTCAAGATTGTCATCGGTTGTGTTGTCGTCTGATTCACCGCGGTAAAGATTTTCAAAAATGTCGAGTGTGCGATTGATGTCGTGCGCCTGAATCAGGTGGAGTGAATTTTCGCTAAGTCTCTCTAACTCCGCGGCATCAGCCGTGAAGATGCGGTTCAAGCGGTCGGCGAACATTTCAACGTTGTCGGGTTCGAATAGGTAACCGTTGTCACCGTCGTGAACAAGGTGTGGCAAAGCCATAGCGTCTGCTGCCACAACCGGGCGCCCCGAGGCCATGGCCTCCATAGTGGCGATGCTTTGCAACTCGGCGATCGATGGCATTGCAAACACGGTGGCGCGCCCGTATGCAAGAGGAAGCTCCTGCTCGGTAACGTGGCCCAAGAATGTTACTCGGTCTGCGATGCCAAGCGAGGCTGCCAGTTCTGTTAGTGCTTTTCGCTCGCTGCCATCGCCCACGATTTCGACGAGAACTCCCAAAGAAGCAGGCAACAGCGCAACCGCTTTGAGCAGGTTGTGAATGTGCTTCTCGTAGTCAAGGCGACCAACAAACAACACTCGGGGCGGATGGTTCGATGTCGGTTCGGTGTTTGCAAATTTAGATGCGTCGATGCCACAGCTAATCGCTAGCACTCCCCTGAGGCCAGAGGCTGCTTCAAGCAGATCTGCGGCTCGCCTTGTGGGCGTAGTTACGTAATCTGCCAACCTCAATACGCGACCGGCATCTAGCCAGGCAAGCTTCATTGCGGTCTTTTTGAACCAGTTAGGAATCACCACTGTGTATCGAATCAGATTTTCAGGCATGATGTGGTTGGTTGCAACCAATCGAACACCTTGCTTTTTAGCGGCACGAGAAAGATAGCGACCAACAATCAGCTGAGATTGACTGTGAACCGCATCTGGTGCGATTTCTTTGATCAACCGATTGGCACGTGGTTGAAAAGTGTATGGCCAGACATATCGAAGCGAAGCGTGAGGCCACCATCGAACCGATTTGATTCTGTGAACAATTACTTCGACGCCATCGTGAGTTTCAAGAAAGCGCCCGTGGACTTTAGAAAAGGCTGGGGCAATAACGTGCACCTCGTGCCCTCGGCGAACAAGACCGCCAGCAAGGCGTTCTGCAAAGCGAGCTGCGCCATTGATGTCTGGCGGAAAAGTGTCACAACCGATGACGATACGCATGTTTAAGATTTTACAGCTACAGCACTCGTCGCCGAGTCATGCGAGAGCGCAAGTTGCGGGCCAGGCGCATTTCTGGGTGAACGCGTGAAAGCAATAGAACCCCAGTGATAGCAAGGCCTCCGCACAGCAAAAAGGCCAAACTGTACCAGCCGCTGACGCCATCCATCTCACCCAAAATTGTTACACCGATGATTACTGCTACCAGCGGGTCAATCACCGTGAGGCCAGCAATCACTAAATCAGGAGGGCCCGACGCATAGGCATTTTGAACGAACCAACCGCCGAGCGCCATTGCAACTATCAGTGAAAATGCGCAGAACACGGTTAGCCATTCAAAGTGTGCCTGTTCAATTCGCGCGATTACCACTTTGGCCAACGTCGCAACAAACCCATACAAAACACCTGTGCCAACTATGTAAGTCAGTGCGTTGAAGCGTTTTCCGTACCTCAGAAATGCAAGACCAAAAACGATCAAGATCAAGACCAAAACGGCAAGAACTTGTCGCAGCTTGTTGTCATCGATTTGAGGCTCTGTTGCTGCTAGCGAGGCCGAAACAACGAAACCAGCGATACCCAATGTGCAGGCGCTAATAGCTAGCAGTGTGCCGCGGTTAAGTTTTGACTTGGTCATTCGCGCATTCAAGACAGAAGTGACAACCAGAGCTATGACACCAACTGGCTGAACCACGATGAGCGGTGCTAGGCCAAGCGCTGTTAGCTGCAAGAGCGTCGCCCCACCGAGCAAAATCGTTCCGGCAAGCCATCTGGGGCGCTTCATGACGCTCATTAGCTGTCGCAGGTTTAGGGCACTGCGAATGGTCGATTTTTGCCGATGGATTTTTTGCTGCAACCCGACCGCGTCATTTTGAAACTGGGCACCAAAAGACATTGCGATTGCGCCAAGTGCGGCAAGCGAAATCGCAAGAATGCGCGCCGTTTCAGCCACTTGCTCACGCCTTTCAAGAACTCGCCAACTTCTGTCAATAAGACTACCCGTGTCACGATAAATTTGATGCATGGCCATTCGCAGCATTCACATCACGGGCTCCCCCGTGCTTCACACTCGCGCAAACGAAGTCGATGTTTTCGACCGGCAGCTGTCGAAGCTAGTTCGTGACATGTATCAAACAATGGATGAAGCGCCGGGCGTCGGTCTAGCTGCACCACAAATAGGTGTTGGTTTGCGGGTATTCGTCTATGACTATGAAGATGCCGACGGCAACCCGGTTCGGGGCGAATTAATCAACCCTCAACTTGAAGTTGGCCCGATAAGCGAGGAGCCTGCCAGCACTGAAACCGAAGTAGAAGGTTGTTTGTCGGTTCCAGGCGAGAGGTTTGCTCTAAAACGTGCCGATTGGGTTCGAGTGACCGGTGTTGATCTAAAAAAGAGACCCGTGACCATCGAGGCCACCGGTTGGCTTGCCAGAATTTTTCAGCATGAGTTCGACCATCTTGAAGGAACCCTGTATGTCGACCGATTGGCGGAGCCATATGCTACTCAAGCGGCCAAAGTGATCAGTGCTCGCGGTTGGGGCCAGGCCGGCGTATCTTGGCTACCCGGTGTCGACAATTTAGAAGATTAGAAGCCTCAGAAGAACTGTGCTTGGCTAAAGGTTGAGACGTTGCGAGTCATACAGTGCCAAAGCTAACTGAGCCCTAGTGGCGAAGGCAAAGTGAATCAGTATTCGCCTAAAGAGCTGTCTCACCCTAATGACCGAAAAACTCAGACTCTCGGCGATTTGTTTGTCGTCATGACCTGAGGCAAAGGCTTCAAGAACCGAGAGCGCGTTGGGCTCTAACGTTTCTATCGCCAAATTGAATTGCGCGTCATTACTTTTAGCAAGGGCAACGCCCTCAAATAGTTGATTTAGTGCCGATATATCTAGACTTTGGTCGACCAGTGAGCTGTTACGAATGGCGGCAAGCAGTTGTTCAGCCCCTGACTCTTCGACTACGAAGTCAGCCGCGCCTGCACGCATTACCGCGATATCTAAGTCGACCGCAAAGAACGGTGCGGTTACGATCATCGTGGGCGGCCATTCCTCACGATCAAAGAATTCCTTGTTGATGGTTCGAACTAACCATGTTCCGTCGTTACCTGAGAGACGATGGTCAATAATCAGAACATCTAGCGTTAGATTCTCAATCGCAGCAAGTACTTCATCAGATGAAGAAGCCTCAAACACCACCTGCATGTCTTGCTGCGAGTTGATGAGCATGCTCTTGCCAAAGCGAATGCTCGAATTCGGGTTACAAATGCCGACGCGCAGAATGTTGGCTGGTGACTTTGCCATCAGATAACCTATTTGATTTCGGCGGTGCCAGCGAGGTTTCGAAGCTGAGGAAATATGGCCGAAACGGTGAACCCTACACCGGGAACACTGGCGACTTCAATAGCGCCGCCATACAAAGCTGCTCGTTCACGCATCGCGGTAATGCTCGCCCCCGTGATCGGCTTCACCAATGCATCGAGGTCATCTTGAACGCCATAGCTGGTATCGATTTGCTCGCCGGCAACTTCAGCGATGGCTGATGCTGCGCGATTTGCTGTTTCAATTCCGTTGTCTTTGATTAAAACTTGCATGCCTTCGTCGACCCACGTGAAGTCCACCGAAACAGAAGCTCCCACGGGAACATGATCTTTAACATTTTCTAGAGCATCAAAAACCAATCGATAAATCGCTAATTCGGCGCCTTCGCTGATGGCAAATCGATTTCCGCTGTGCTTGAGATTCGCGGTGTAACCAAACTCGCGAAGCAAAACTATTTGCTCGTTGAGATCATCGATGCCTGGTGGAGCAGCCTGAATTCCCAGGTTGCGATTAAGTTGATC
>CAIYTL010000277.1 GCA_903929105.1 uncultured Micrococcales bacterium
AACCTTCGGCCGAGAAGCTCTTTAGATTTTCGATTACCTTTTTGGTGATTTGCGGGTTTAAAGCCGATGTGCCTTCATCAACCAAGATGTAACGCACTGCCGGCGATGTTATAGCTCGATAAAGCGCCCTAGCCAAAGCCACCCGCTGTCGCTGGCCGCCAGAGAGCATTTCACCGTGGTCACCAACTTGCGTATCGGCTTGAAACTCGGACTCATTAATGCAGGCTGCATCGAGAGCACGATTTAGAGCGAGCGAGTTTAGTGCGCTGAATGCAACAACGTTTTCACTGACGGTGCCCGACCACAGCGTTGCGCTTTGTGGCTGCCAAGCGCAAAGCTCTGAGTGCTCGCGCAACCATTCGGCGAACAAAGTTGATTTGCCAGCACCGCTGCGGCCACTGATGACGCTGAACTTGCCCACTGGCAAATCTGTGAGCCGCAAACCAGAAGCAGGGCTAGAAAAATTAGCTTGGCTCGAATCAACTTCGAGCACTTCAAACACAGCCTCTGCCGCCGCAACACCCTCGGCTGCTGCGTGAAAATTTGCTCCAACCATTCGCAGCGGCAAGAAAGTTTCTGGCGCGAGCAGCAAAATGAACAAACCGGTGCCCAGCACCATCGAACCATCAACCAAACGCAAACCAATAGAAACCGCAATCAACGCAACCGAAAGACTTGCTATCAGCTCGAGTGCAAATCCAGAAAGAAACGACACTCTAAGCAGCTTCATGGTTCGAACGCGATAGGCGCGCGACGACGCGGCAAGACGCTCAGTTTGGGCATGGGCTCGGCCATAAACCTTAAGGGTCGTCAGACCTCGAAGCAGCTCAACAAAATGATTGCCGAGACGAACCATCGAATTGAGTTGGCGCTTTTGCACGGCGCTGGTAGCCCATCCGATAAAAATCATGAACAGCGGAATCAACGGAAGCGTGACAACCACGGCGATGCCGCTCCAAAAATCTTGCGACCAAATGACTACTAAAAAAATTGGTGTCGCTAGCGCAGTGAAAACCAACTGCGGCAAATATTTTGCGAAATAAACATCGAGCGCATCTAGTCCTACGGTTGCAAGCAAGCCGAGTTTTGTTTGTGAAGTACCCGAGTTAATAAGCCAAGATGCCCCGAGCGAAACAGATTTGGAAAGCAATTTGGAACGCAGTTCAGTTTTTGCAGCTATCGAAGCTCGAACCGCCAAGACCTCTGAAAACCACAGCCCGGCCGCTCTTATGAGCCCAGCTGCAAGCACCCATGCGAGATGAAAAAGAACTGATGCAACTGCTAAGTGATCAATAAACAGTTCGCTTACAAAATGCGCCAAGTGCCAGCTGAGCACAATAGTGCAGGCTGTGTTAAGTAACGCCAGACCAATCACGGCCAGAATAAACCAGCGCGCAGCTCTAGCTTCGCGCAACAGCCTGGGATCAAGCGGTTTGATGGTTACCTCTCAAAAAAGTTGGGCGCCACCGAAGTGACGCCCAACCAATCTATTGCAGATTTAGTGTGCACCCGCTGGAATGCTGGCACGGGTTATGCGTTTGCGGAATACCCAGTAGGTCCAGCCCTGATATAGAAGAACTAGCGGAAGCATGAACACAGCTACCCAACTCATCACCGTTAGGGTTCCCTCTGAAGACGAAGCGTTTGCGATGCTTAGGCTCGCAGCAACATCAGTTGTCGAAGGCAACACGTTTGGGAACAGTGCGGCAAACAAACTACCAACTGCTGTCACGATGGTGAGAA
>CAIYTL010000278.1 GCA_903929105.1 uncultured Micrococcales bacterium
CACCTGAGGGTTTAGCCAACGTCGAGGCTGCCATGAAAGGCAAAGATGTGAGGGTTGTTTTGGGTGCTCTCGACAGCCACCTAAATGAACTCGGATACATTGTGCCGGGGCTCGGTGACGCCGGCGATCGCCTGTATGGCCTAGCCGAATAAGTTTTAGAACTAGGCAAAAATCAGTTTGACTGAGTGCCACGCTTCGCCTAGGATTTTGGTTATGAACTCATTGCGCAACTCAATCTCATTGTCGGAGGCGACCCAAGGCCGCTCTGCAATGATGTGCGCCATGATGTGTATGCGAATGTGTCGCTAACAACACCTCGGCCAAATCTTGGCAACCCGTTAGCTTAAGACACCAACACCCCAGCCCCAAAGGCCGCCAATAGCGCTGGCCCAAAAAACTAAAACTTCGCAAACACATCACAAGGATTTCAAAATGGCTATCACCCACCTAAACTCTTTTCGCGCAGCACAGCAGGCCGCTTCTAACACCGTGGCAGCGTCAGCAGCCCCGAACCTAACTCTTGTTCCAGAAGTTGAGACCGAAGCTCGCGGCTTTGCGCTCTATGTTGGCATCGACGAAGCCACCGCTGCGGCAGCTGGAACCTCACTTGTCGAAATCGCTGCCGCCCTTCGCAAAACTTTTGCAGAGCTAGTGCCGGCTGCTGCCGATGAAACCTATGCGGCTGTTGCACTTGCACCGGTTGGCTTGGGTGGCCGCCCGGTTGATGTGGTTCGCACAGCACTTCGCGACCCTAAGACTCTTGCCAAGATCGCTGGCAAAATCGATGGCGAAGCTGCGAAGGGCATTGTTGTTGATTTGAACCGCAAGAAGGTTTTTGCCGATGGCAAGAACGCCGAGCTCACCCAAAAAGAGTTCGAACTTGTTAGCTACCTGATCGAGAACCAGGGCGAGACGATTACCCGCCGCGAATTGGTTGACGCAGTTTGGGCTGACGACGAAGTTGAAGCCCCTAACGACCGCACCATCGACGTGCACGTGCGTCGACTTCGCGCCAAGATCGCCGGTTACGAAGACATTATTCGCACCATTCGCGGTGGCGGTTACCGTTTTGACAAGCACCCAGACGTTTTGGTTGAGGCTTAAGACCCTTCGCATAAAATCGCCCGCGAGATTGGTGCTTATATAAAGGCGTGACTATTTCGCCGAGCCCAATGACTCTAGACGACTTGCTCGACTTGGCGACGAACCGTGTGCTTCAGCTGATCGACAAGGGTCATCCAACGCCAATCATTCTGATCGACGGCCGTTCGGGCAGCGGCAAAACGACTTTTGCTAAACACCTTCAGAACCGACTCTTTTTGCAGGGCGAAAGTTCGCCAAGAATTTTGCACATGGATGACCTCTATAACGGTTGGTCGGGTTTGCAAGCGGGCAGCGACTATTTGACCAGACTGATTCTGGGCATTATCAAAGCCGGCAAAACCGCAAGTTGGCAAGAGTTCGATTGGGCAGCGGGTGAGCGCTCTGGCGCTTGGCGCGAGTTTGAAGGTGGCACTCCCCTGATTGTTGAGGGTTGCGGTTCGTTGAGTGCTGCGAGCGCTGAACTGGCTCACCTCAGTATTTGGATCGAGACTGACGTCGATGTTAGAAAACAACGGTGGAATGCCCGAGAACCCGAAGCGCATTCTCACTTTTGGCCGATTTGGGCTGCTCAAGAAGAAGAGTTTTATGCTCGCGAAAAGTCTGCAACAATCGCTGAGCTAATCGGGCTTGGCTAAATCTTTAATTAATACTCAAACCAAGATTCAGCTAAGCGGTCTTGCGGTTTTTGAGCCAGCTACGAATGCCAACAAATATTGAGCCGGCAATGAATGCACCGGCAATCACATATGATGCTTTCTCGAGAGCTGGGTTGTGTGCGGCGAAGTATCCGGTGATATTTAAACCGCAGCCCCACACCACAGCACCTAGCAGGTTAGCCGAGAAAAACTTGTAATAGTTCATCTTTGCGATTCCGGCGATGGGCGGAACAAACACTCTCGCCCACGGAATAAACCGACCAACTACAACAGCTGCCCACCCCCAGCGCTCATAAAACGCTTCAGATTTAGCGATGCCTGCTTTGATCCATCGCCCGCGGCGCTTTTCAAGATATGGCCTGCCAAAGTGTCGGCCCAGTGTGTAACCCACCTGGTCACCAAGCCACGCCGCAATGCCGATGCCAAAAGCCATCAGCCAGATGTTTACATCACCGGTTGTCGCAGCAACCAGACCGGCTGCAAAAACCAGTGAGTCGCCCGTGACAAAAGGCACAAATGCGCCGATAAACAAACCGGTGCCCGCAAACACCACGCCCCAAACCACACGGTAGAACAGCCAGGCGCCTAGGTGTGGGTACCAGGTTGTGATCTCTTGTGAGATCGAGCTATGAAAGTTTGCGTGCACTCTGCAAGTTTAGGTTGCGATTATGGTTTGCCGTGCAGAACGATTTCGTCAAGCGAGTGACGCACTCGTGGCTGAACTTCGCGCTCATAGGCTGGGCCGGTGAGTTGTTCGGCAGGCGCAACTTTGCCAACGCTAACCACAAGAAGCACAGCTAGGTTGTCGTCAAGGCCAAGGTTTTGGTGAATGGTGGCGTGCTCGATGCCCATCATCTGGTGGGTGTGCAAGCCAAGCTCTTGAGCCTGAATGGTTAGGTTTGCAACAGCAAGACCGGCGTCATAAGGCGCGCTCTTGTATTCGCTGCCGTCGGCATGGGTCTTCAAGATTGAAACCACAATGAGTGCTGAGGCAGTCGGCGCCCATGAGCCGTTGAAGCCACCCAAGCCTGCGGCTACTTTAGCGTGTAGTTCACTGCCACGACCTGCGACCGAGAAGCGCCAAGGCTGGCCGTTGTTGGCCGAAGGAGCCCAGCGGGCTGCCTCAAGAATGCTGGTGAGGTCGTGTTGGCTAACCTCGTGGGTTGCGTCATATGAGCGTGGTGACCAACGCTCGGCTAATACAGGAAGAATCGGGGCTGCGGTGATTGCTGTTTTATTCATGAGTTAAGTAAACCACGCCTTGACAAAACTATTCCCGCTTATCTCAGTTCAAGGCTAAACAAGATCAAGACTTGGCGAACTAGCGGGCAATGAACCAGAAAACCGGCAAGCTGAACATTGCCAAAGTAGCCACCCCAAGCAAAATTTGCGACCAGATGGGTGACACCCATTTGCCAAGAATATTTTTGTTGCGGGCCAACAGCCAAACAATCACCATCAAAATTGGCGCGCTCAAACCGTTCAACACCGCTGCCAAAAACAAAAAGTACATCGGTGGAATTCCCAGCAGGTTCAGCAGCAGGGCAACGCCCATCGAGGCAATGATCACGGCATAAAACGCTCTAGCCTGAAGCGGCTTGAGTTCAAGGCTTTCGCGCCAACCAAAAGTTTCTGCCACCGCATAGGCGGTTGAGCCGGCAAGCACCGGAATGCTGAGCAAGCCCACGCCAAGAATGCCGAGCAAAAAGAGCAGCCCCGCGAACTTTCCGGCGATAGGAGTTAGCGCAGTCGCAGCGTCTTCGGCTGAGTTGATGGTCAAAATGCCTTGAACGTGCAGAGTTGCTGCTGTTGTGGCCATGATGGCAAACATGATGAAGACGCCCGTGAGCATGCCCGAAAACACATCGCCGCGCATGGCACGAATGTGCCCGTGGTCGACTTTGCCATCGCTCTCTTCGACTTCTTCGGCTGCCTGCCAAAAAAATAAATAGGGCGAGATCGTCGTGCCGGCGAGCGCGATCAGTAGCTCAAAAGTGGTTTTGCTGAAATCAATCTGAGGTGCGAAAGTTGCACTTTGAACTTGGTTCCAATCAACTTTGGCGACGAACAGCACCGCTACATAAGCCAGTAACGAGAGGCAAAGCCACCGAAGATAGCGAGCGTAGCGATGATACGGAACCAAAATTTCAGCTGCGGCAATAAGTAATGCAAATGCCACAACACCCACCACCTGATCTATTGGCACTATGAGCCTCAGAGCCGCCGCCATCGAAGCTAGGTCAGCAGCAATGTTGACGGTGTTGGCTGTTGCAACCAAAAGCACAGCAATCACCAGCACCCAACGCGGCATTCTCGCCTTGATAATGGCCGCTAGGCCTTGGCCAGTTACCAGCGCCAGCCGTGCGCAGGCCTCTTGAGTAGCAAAAGCCAGTGGCAATAGCCAGGGCGCAGACCAAAGCAGGCCATAACCGGCGGCTGCGCCGGCTTGTGAATAAGTGCCGATGCCCGAAGGATCATCATCGGCCGCGCCAGTAACAATGCCGGGGCCGAGTCGGTTGAAATACCCCTTTGAGGCAATGGCATGACGAATCGCATGATGACGGCGAGTGCCCACTGGCTCTTCAGGCCCCTGCAAAGCATTTGGCCCAGACAAATCAGCCGCAGACTGTTCAGGCAAACGGCCCGGAGCATTACGTTTTGTCAAAACAAGCGACCTTCGGCTAGATCAAGCCCACGAAGCTCGTCATAGTCGAGCGTGACGCACTCAATGCCGCGGTCTTCAGCAAGAGTTTTAGCCTGAGGGCGAATCTCTTGCGCAGCAAAAATGCCTCGCACCGGCGCCAGCAGCGGATCACGGTTTAGCAGCTCTAGATAACGCGTCAACTGCTCAACACCATCAATGTCGCCACGACGTTTTAACTCGATAGCAACTGTTCCGCCGGCTGCATCGCTCGCCAAAATGTCAACCGGACCAATTGCGGTGAAATATTCTCGACGAATCAGCGTCAAATCTTCACCGGCAAAATGCAGCTGGGCTGCCAACAACTCTTGCAGGTGAGCCTCAACGCCATCTTTGATCAGGCCTGGGTCAACGCCTAAATCATGTTCGATACTGTCGTGAATCTCAAAAACGTTCACAAAAAGAATGTCTGAAGTTTTTGACTGAGAAACCCGCCAAACCTCTTTAACGCCGAGTTCCGCGTGAAACTCGCTAGGCGCCTCAACCGTTACCGTGCAAGGAGGGTTCATC
>CAIYTL010000279.1 GCA_903929105.1 uncultured Micrococcales bacterium
ATGGATGGCAACGGTAGGTGGGCTAACGCTCGAGGATTGACTCGCGTCGAGGGTCACAAAGCTGGCGAGGCTGCCTTGCTAGACGTCGTTGCAGGTGCGTTAGAGGCAGGTGTTACACACCTCACCGTTTATGCTTTTTCGACTGAAAACTGGAAGCGTTCGCCTGACGAAGTTCGCTTTCTCATGGGTTTCAACCGTGAAGTGCTACGTCGTCGTCGAGATCAGCTGAACCAGTGGGGCGTTCGCATTCGTTGGGCCGGTCGACGGCCAAAACTTTGGGGTTCGGTAGTTAGCGAACTTCAAGCTGCTGAAAAGCTAACTGAGCGAAGCTCTCGACTAACCCTCACCATGTGCGTTAACTACGGGTCGCGCATTGAAATCACTGACGCGATCAATGCAATCACTCAAGATGTGGTTGCTGGCAAGCTCAAAGCAGGCACCGTTTCAGAAAAAACAGTTGCGCGTTACCTAAACAGTTCATATTTGCCCGATGTTGACCTTTTTTTGCGAAGCTCTGGTGAACAACGCGTCAGCAACTTTTTGCTCTGGCAATCGGCATATGCCGAGTTCGTCTTTTTAGACACGCCGTGGCCCGACTTTAACCGAAGCCACCTGTGGCAAGCAATCGAGCAATTCGGCTCGCGCTCGCGCCGCTTTGGGGGCGCGGTTGATGCGCCATCCGTGGCTAATCAGCTTTCAGCAAACTAAACTAGTAACTTCGCAGGTGTATCAGTCTGCAAGCACTTCAACTAGAACCCGGAGCACTCGTGGCAACCCCAAATCGTCTTGACGCAGTTATCTCTTTGGCTAAGCGCCGCGGCTTTGTCTTTCAAGCCGGCGAAATCTATGGTGGCAGTCGTTCGGCATGGGACTACGGACCCCTTGGTGTTGAACTGAAAGAAAACATCAAGCGTGCTTGGTGGCGCACCATGGTCAACAGTCGCGAAGACATCGTTGGCCTTGACTCTTCAGTCATTTTGCCTCGACGTGTCTGGGAGGCTTCGGGCCACGTAGCTGAGTTCGTAGACCCGCTTATTGAGTGCACCAGCTGCCACAAACGCTTTCGCCAAGACCACCTCGAAGAGGCTTTTGAAGAAAAGAAAGGCCGTGCACCTCAGGGCATGACCGAGATTTCTTGCCCAAACTGCGGCGGCAAAGACATTTGGACCGAACCAAAGATGTTCAACGGTCTGCTCAAGACCCACCTGGGCCCAACCGAGGACGAATCGGGTCTGCACTACCTGCGCCCAGAGACCGCTCAGGGCATCTTTGTGAACTTCGCCAACGTGCTTAGCGCCGCTCGCATCAAACCACCTTTCGGCATCGGCCAGATCGGCAAGTCGTTCCGCAACGAGATCACCCCGGGTAACTTTATTTTTAGAACCCGCGAGTTCGAGCAGATGGAGATGGAATTCTTCGTCGAACCAGGCACCGACGAGCAGTGGCACGACTACTGGATCGAACAGCGCATGAACTGGTACACCGACTTGGGCATAAACCCAGACAACCTGCGCTTGTTTGAACACCCTGCAGAGAAGCTTTCTCACTATTCAAAGCGCACAGTTGACATTGAGTATCGTTTCGGTTTCACGGGTTCGGAGTTTGGTGAGCTTGAAGGCATCGCCAACCGAACCGACTTCGACCTTCGCACTCACTCTCGTGAATCTGGAGTTGACCTGAGCTATTTTGACCAGACCAAAAACGAGCGCTGGATTCCATACGTTATCGAACCAGCTGCCGGTCTAACCCGCTCGCTAATGGCATTCTTGGTTGACGCCTATCACGAAGATGAAGCGCCAAACACCAAGGGTGGCGTTGACGTTCGCACTGTGCTGCGCCTTGATTATCGTCTAGCACCGGTCAAGGCTGCTGTTTTGCCGCTTTCACGCAACGAAGACCTTTCGCCGATGGCACGCAACTTAGCGCAGGAGCTTCGTGGCTATTGGAACATCGACTTTGATGACTC